>JABDNZ010000556.1 GCA_013043565.1 Gemmatimonadota bacterium
CCCCTGAGCAGCGTGGGGGCCGTGTGAAGACCATGGCTCGCCGCGCCGCGTGTGACACGTCATGCAGAGGTTCGTCCGGTCCGGAACGTTGATGGAAGCCCGAAGTTGCCCATCAAAGGGGGACCCGTGAGGATCGTGGCAGACTACGCAGGTGATCGTTCGAATTTCTCCGTCACCCTTCTCCAAGTATTCGGCATCGACCCCGAAGGTCTGCTCCAGTGCAGCTTGTCCCTCATGGCACCGAGCACACGACCCTCGGCTTCCGGCATACGCGGTGTTGGGACCGGCGCCATGAGCGGACTGGGCCCACTGCTCCACGAAGGGGTGATGGGTTCCATTGTGACACTCCCCACAACCGTTCTGGACGTTCGTGCCCGCTTCAAAGGACGCCAGCGGCCTCTCCGCTGCAGGGGCGGAAACGTGCGAGATTCCGGGTCCATGGCAACTCTCGCATTGGACATCATGAAAGCGGGGGTCATTCGTTACCGCCCATCCTACGTTTGGGTTCGTCACTGCATTGCCTAGGGCGCCGACGGTATGGCACCCCTCGCAGTAAGAGGCAGCGTGTCCGCTGGATTGGAGGCCGGCCCAGGCATCGGCGTGGGCTGTCCCGATCCACTCGGCCTGGACCCCTGCGTGGCATTGGCCGCAGAGAGTTTGGCCGCTGTTGAATAACTCGTAACCCAGGAACCCCAAAGCCTCCGGGGGAGCTTCCTCCCAGGCAGGTTGTTCGGAGTAGATGGTGTCACCGTCCACACAACCCCATATACCTACGATAAGGAAGGTGGCCAGGGTTATTGTAGCGACTCTGATTCGACTTCCCAGCTTCATATGCAGGCTCCCCATCTCGTCGCGGCTACTCCGACTCGAGGCTACCGAAAAGTGAACATTGCGGGGACGTTTGGTACCACGCCCATTCTGTCGAACCTCCAAAAAACACCAGGCCTCAGGGCCTTTTGTTGAAGTCCTCTGTGATAATCTAAGGAAACAATTCAGTCGAACCCCTAGTTTGCGCAAGGCAAGGCTGGCGGATTCACCCCAGGCCGAGCTACTCCGATGGCGAAAAACATGCCAGGATGGATTCAACGGGACCCGGCCTCCTCCGGATCGATCCAGGGGGGCAGAATCTTCACCAGGACCCAGAGGATCCCGAGTGGTAGGAGGAGGAACCCGATGGTCATGGCCAACCCCTCCATCCCGAAGAGTTCGACCTTGTAGGTCGTCAGGCCCCGCAGGCTCTTTGAGAATAGCTGCCCTCCAATGACAACATTCCACCGAATGCTGAAGATCCCGATCTGGACCAGGACTGCCACGGCCAGGTAGATAATCCTCCTCATTTCGTCGGAGACCTGGAGTAACGGGTTCTTCCGCAGGGCGGGAGAAACCATCAGCAGGAGAGCGATGGGTACCAGGGTCCCTATGGATACCTGCAGAACAATAAGGCTCGTGAAGAGTCGTCCTTCGACGAGCTGAGAGAGAATCGCGATGGACTCCTCCGCTTCGTAGAGACGGTGAATGAAATCCAGCATCTCGAGAGAGAAGTCCACGACGATGGCGTAGAAAAGGAACGAAGCCAACTTGTCGGCGCATACCATGTCCACCGGCTTGCCTCGGGAAAGCTGGGCCCAGACGTAAATGAAGAGCACCAGGGCGATTCCCGACACGATCGCGCTGAACAGGAACACCACGGGCATCAGAACGCTGCTCCACCACGGGTTGGCCTTGACCGATCCGAAGATGAAGCCCACGTAGCCGTGGAGGAGAAAGGCAGACGGTATTCCGACAACGGTGATCCACCGCCCCGCGCTGCGATCGAACCGGAGAGCCTTCTCAGAGACGTCCGTAGCTCCCAGAGTCAGTATGGTGTACATCCAACGCCGCCACCCAGTAGAGGTCCCGGCCCATCGTACCATGTCCTCCCTGTAGTCGAACCAGATTTCAAGGAGGAGTACGACCATCAGGTACCACGCATAGACAAAACCGAACATGGCCATGGCCGAACGTGGGTTGGGTGTCAGGAACATCTGGAATGATCGTTCGGGATGACCCAGGTGAGCCAGGAGGGGTAGGGGCGCCACGATTAGGAATGCAAGGGCGGTCAGAAGGGATAACCGGTAAGTGGGCTCTACTTCTTTTACGTTAAAGACCCTCTCGAGGGAAGCGAGGATGAAGGCGCCTGCCACCAAGCCGGTGAGGTAGGGGTAGAGTACGACCAGAAGGCTCCATTGGAGCTCGAACTCGTTGGGGTAGATGAACCCTTGCATCCCCTACCTCACTTCCCCATCGAGATTTGCGTAAAAGACCTTGGGCTCAGTGTTTAGATGGCCTTTCAGGACCTGGATGTTGTTGAAACGCCTGAATCGCTCCAAGGGGTTGGCCCGGTTCCCGAGTTCCCCGAACAGTCTGGCCTCGGTGGGGCATACCTCCACGCATGCGGGAAGCAGTCCCTCTCCAAGCCGGTGAAAGCAGAAAGTGCACTTGGCCGCGACGTGCTCTTCGGGATGAATCCACCTCGCTCCGTACGGACAGGCCTGGACGCAATAGCGGCAGCCGATGCAATAGCCCTCGTCCACCAGGACGACGCCATCGGGGCTGGTATAGGTCGCTCCCACCGGACAAACCTGAACGCAAGGCGCCTTCTCGCAATGATTGCAGAGTTTGGGGACGAAGAAGGTCCTCATGACGTTGGCTTCGGGCCCGATGCCCGGCCAACCGTCGATGCCGCCGTTTGGGCTATCCACGGCGACTTCTCCGTCGGCCTGGATCACATAACGCTCGATCCAGGTGTTGAAGAAATGTGACTCGTCAGGAACGTCATTCTCCGTCTTGCAGGCCACCACACATCGGGCGCATCCGATACATTTGGCTGGATCGATACCCATGGCGTAAAGAAGGTCGCCCTCTCCTTCGCCGCCCGACTCTTGGCCGAGGAGTTTCGCTGGTCCTTTGACGACTCCCAGAAGCACGGGGGCCGCCAGGCCGAAGGTTCTGAGAAAAGCCCTTCGGTTCACTCCTGAATCGGGCGCTTCCTTCTTTGCATCGCACCCGTCCGAGGTCGGAGGGCTCAGGCTGGCACCATCGGTCATCGGCCTATCTCCGGGAAATGTGGGTAGTGACATTGCCAGCAGAGGTAGCGTTCACCGTGACTGGCCAGGCTAACCTGTGGAATGCCCGACGCCTCGAGTTCGGGCTGTCCGTGACAGGTCCCGCAGAAACTCCGGTCTTCCGGAACGGACGGTTGGACCGACCGCGGCGAAATCCTGTGTTCATCAGGGGCATCATGGCATGTGGAGCACGGCAAGCCAGCGTGGTGAGAAAGGTTCTTTTGTCGGGCGATCTGCCCGTGGCAGGCGCTGCAGTCCTCAGGCATCTCCGGGGGTTCCGGTGCGTGAGGGGAATGACAGACAATACACTCCGCCGGGGCGTTGTGTGCGAGAGGATCAACCTGGGGAAAACCCGAGGGTCTAGAGGGATTATAGGCGTGGCAGAGAAGGCAGTTGCCGCGTTCCCGGTTGATGACGGGCCTAACTTCCATCGGACCGGCCACATGTCTTGCGGCAGGACCGTGGCAGACTTCGCATGAAACCGTCTGATGGTTCGAAGCCGACCGGAGCGCCTCAACATCAGAGTGGCAAAGGGCGCACTCCTGCCGTCCAGCATATCTCTTCTGGTGACTCGCTGCCGAGTCCAGGGCTATCGCCCGGTAGTGGCCGAGTTCTCCGAAGGTCTCCGGGATCAGAAAATACCGCGCCAGGATGAGTGCGATTCCCACGACCGCGAAGACCGCTGTGAGGCGCATGACCTGTTGAGGCACGCAAACCCGCCCTCTCCTGGAGGAAAGACGCTCCGGGTGCCGGTTGTTGCCGAGTAACCCAGAAATCCTGGAGAACTCTCAGCAAGTTCGGTGCCTACGCCCTTGGATTTTCTGAGAATATTGGGATCTTTAGTCTGAATTCGGGGAATAAGAGAAATGGATCGGTGTTCTCTGTTCCATGGCGAGCTATTTGCAGAGGTGCCAAAAGAACCTTGCCATGGCGGACCCGCGAAAGGTATGGTATTCGCTGTATCCATCTGACAGGGCGAAGCCCGCACAAATTCTGCAGAAGGGGATGGTTGAGATGAACGGTCGTCTGTTTAGCTTTTTTGGCGCTTTCTTCCTCATGGCCATTATGGCCGGGCCTCTGTTGGCCCAGGAGAAACCTCCAGTCACTTCCCACGACCTGGAGGGCAAAGAGAACTGTTTGATGTGCCATGCGCCTGAGGTGATGCCTCCGGTGCCGGACGTTCCGGAAACCCACGAGGGTAGGGCCGTCGAGACCTGCCAGTGGTGTCATGCGGCGGACTCACCAATGCAGACCACCGGGGCAAAGCAGACCAGTCATGACCTGGAAGGCAAGGACAACTGCCTCATGTGTCATACAGCCGGTGTCATGCCTCCTGCACCGGATGCACCGGAGAACCATGAAGGACGAGGGAACGAAACTTGCCTATGGTGTCACACCAAGGCGGGCCTTCGATAAGTCAGCCATTCCAGGTCGAGGCCGCCCCTTCGACCTAAAGGGGGGAGGCCCACGGATTCTCCCTGAGCGCCGGGATCCTACAAGGATTCCGGCGCTCGTGTATTGGCGGTTGAGGTGGCGCACCCCAGATTCCTGTTTGTGGAAACCGACTGCCTCCCAGGGGTAGGATGGGAAGTGTTTCGCTGAAGGCCCTAAAACCGGAAAAGGAGCGAATCATGAACGATCGTATGCAACAGGCTTTTAGTGATCAGATCAACGAGGAGCTGTTTTCCTCTTATGTCTACTTGGCGATGACCGCTCATTTCGAGGCGATGAGCCTGGAAGGCTTTGCAGCGTGGATGAACCTGCAAGCCCAGGAGGAACTGGCTCACGCTAAGCGCCTCTTCGATCACATCAATCGGCGAGGGGGCCGGGTGAGATTAAAGGCCATTGGGGAGCCCCCTGAGGATTTCGGGACCCCGCTGGAAACCTTCGAGAAGGCCCTGGCTCACGAGCAACACATCACGGGGTGTATCCACAAGCTCTACAAGGTGGCTCAAGAGGAAGACGACTATCCTGCCCAGCTGGAACTCCAGTGGTTCGTCGACGAGCAGGTCGAGGAGGAGGAAAACGCTGGGCGAGTCGTCGAACAACTCAAAATGGCTGGTGGTAATCAGGTCGCGCTCCTGATGCTGGATCGTGAGCTCGGGCAGCGGTCTCCCGAGGAAGAGGAATAGGACCTGGAGGTTGGTGATGGCCGACTCGAGAAGGAAACAGGGCTGCCGCCTGGGGACTACGGTTCTTTTCGGAGTCCTTTTTTGTGGGGGAGCGGGGGCATGCGGTGACGAACAACCCTCCATGACCGTTGAGGAGGGGCAGGCCGTGGTTCAGGTGGCGGAACCTGCTGCCTCAGAGCTTTTACGGACCCTGGTGGGCCATCTCACTTCAGCCCTCGAGGAACGGGGTCCGGCTGGCGCCATGGAATTCTGCTCCAGGGAGGCCCTTCCATTAACCCGGGAGGTTCAGGCCGGACTGAAGGGTGGGCTGAAGCTCAAGCGGACTTCCTTCAGGGTTCGGAACCCCCTGAACGCCCCCGACGGGCCCGAAGAGGAAGCTCTGCTGTACTTTGAAGAAGCCATTATGGCGGGGGGGAAACCCCCCGCCAGCTTTGTTCAGAAGGTATCGGATTCAGAACTCCGGTTCTACCGGCCACTGTTCATCGCCGACGTTTGTACACGGTGCCATGGGCCACCGGAGAACCTAGATGAAGGCGTTCGCGCCGTCCTCTCGGACCGATACCCCATGGACCTGGCGACGGGATATGAGGTGGGAGACTTCAGGGGGGTGGTCAGGGTTTCTATCCCGGCTGCTGGTCAGGAGGGGTAGGCCGGGTCAAAAAGCCTGGATTCCGTCCTGGCGGGAGATCAGACTCGGCACCCTCCTCTCAACGCCTGGTCAGGTTTCCCAGTACGGTGCGGGCCCAACGGATCTCATTCTGCCATTGGGGCCCCGCGACCTCCACGAACCGGCCTAGGGCTGCCGCCGCCTCCTCGTTCTCGCCCCGAGCAAGGTGGAGTCTGCCGAGATTGAGCCAAGGCGCGGCGGCCCCCGGCTTTGCCCGGACACTCTCCTCCAGGCGCCGGCGCCCTCCGGTGGTATCACCTTCCTGTACCATGAGGGCTCCCAGGTCTCCCAGGGCTTCGGCATGGACGGGATCCAGTTCGACAGCCGCCTCCCATGCAGACCTGGCTCCCTCAAAGTCTCCCTCATCGCGTCTCATCTGCCCCAGGAGGTAGAGGATGTCCGGGTCGGTGGATCGGATTCCTGACTCCCGAGCGTACAGAAGCGCGATTTGTTGGCTGGCCTGGCCCAAGGTGACTGCGGCGAATTCATTATCCGGCGCGATCTCCATAGCCTTCTTCAGGGACCGAAGGGCATCTCCAAACTGACCGGCTCTCAACTGTTCTTCTCCCAACTTGTGGTGTGCCTTGGTGGAATTCGGGACCTGTTGGACTGCCCAAGTGAACAGGGAGAGGTCGTCTTCCCAGACCCCGGAATATCGGACGGTCTGGACCCCTGCCAGGGCCAATAGTACCAGGACCATCGATTCCCCGAACCGAATAGACCGTTGCCGGAGATTGTATAGACCGAACCCGGCCACGAGGCAGAAGGCCACGCTGGGAAGGAAGAGTAGCCGTTCGGCGAATATGGTCCCCACCGCAAAGACGACGTTGGAAGTGGGAAAAATGGCCAGGAGATACCAGACGGTGGCCAGCTTGAGGACCGGGTTGTCCCTGCCCGCCCGGACCAACCCCGCTGCCAAGACCCCGAAGAGAGCCAGGGATCCCCAGATCCTGGGGTCCCCCATTCCCTCAACTAGAGGTATGGCGTTGAAGGAATAGTCCGGAGACAGGCCGATGGGGACCCCAAGGAGCAGGAAGCCACGAGCCACCACGACGAGACTTGAGGCAAGGCGGACCAAAGTGGGGGCCCCGGTCAGCGGGTTGTCAAAAAAGGAGGTCTCCGGGACCACAAAACCTCCCGTTACCTGATTCCGCACCAGAATGAAGACCAGGAGGACAACGAGGTAGGCTACATAAAGAGAAGGGACCCGTTGGTTTCTCAGGAAGGCCCGCCTGTCGGTTTCCAGGAACCAGTCCTGGGCCGCGACGAGGGTGAGGGCCATCAATCCCACCTCCTTCGAAAAGAGGGCCGAGGCGAAGGCCGCCAGCGGTAGGGCGATTCGCCACCCTCCGCGGGCGACGGCCTTCCGGTGCCCTAGAACCATGGCCAGGGCAAAGAAGGTGGCCATAAGGTCTTTTCGGCCCGAAACCGCCGCCACTACCTCCACGTGGACGGGATGGAGGGCGAAGAGGAGGGCTCCAAGGCCCGCCGCGGCCAATGGGAAGTTCCATGACCGACCGACCCGGAACACCAACATTGAGCAACCGGCATGGAGCAACACGTTGACCAGGTGGTAACTCCAGGGCTCCAATGCCGAGATCTGGTAGTTGACGGCATAGGTTACGGCGGTCAAGGGTCGGTAGAGATAGGTCTCCATACCGCTTCCCGCCCAGGCCGTGGCGGTGAAGAGATCAGGGATGTACTGGAGGGAGTGGACGAGGGTATTTCGAACCACCTCCATTTGATCGTCGTACACCCATCCGAAGGCCACCGTCTTCATGAATATGGCCAGGGCGGCTCCGCTGATGAGCAGGTCCCAAGCCCACCGGCGACTTCCCCAGGGGTTGAGGAGGGAGCGAGGATGCATTTGTGTCGGAGCCTCTCCCCGGTCCAAAGACGTCACGAGTGGCTACCTCTCTAGAGCCCCCCGCCGGAAGGGTCGAACGTTCCCGTGGGGTGAAGGGGCTTGGGACCAGGGCAACCCGGCCAGGATTCGTGCTCGTGGGCGATGAGCCAGCGCCCGTCGTCCTCCCTCACCAGAACCTCCGTCCAGAAAAGAGCGTCGGCCTCGGTTGACGCCCCTTGAAGGGTCACGACAGCAGAAGTGGCGCTCAGGATTTGGAGTTGGAGGATCTCTTGCTGAAAGACCACGTCGGGGTTCGCCCGATAATAAGGCCCGACCCGCGCGGAGAAGGACTCGAAGCCGAAGAGTGGATCGGTGCACCCCATGTACACGAAGTCCTCGCTCTCTCGGTATAAGGAAAATAGGCGGTCCGGATCGTGACTATTCATGGCTGCCGTAAGCTCTGACACCACAGCCCGGACCTCGGTCTGGAGGGACTCCCGCTGGGTCTCTGTCAGGGCTTGAGGCGAAGGAGGGGTGCACGCGCCATGGAGGGCGACGAAGAGGGTCATTGGGAACCAGATGGCTCGCATTGGGTTTTCCTACCGGGTTCTGTGTCGGCGTAGAGTCATGTCAGCGGATGGTCCGGAGTGGTAGGCAACCGCCCACCGTCGTAAAGAGTAATTGAAACCCCCATCTTCCTGCAGGTCTGAAATGGAATCAGGTTCGTTGAAGCGGTGGTGCAACATCCCTGGGACGGGGGCATCCGTGTCTCGGATTTGCCAGGAGGTCATCTTCTTTTTGGCCGCCCTGCTCTTTTTGGTTGTGAACCCCGATCCATCCGCAGGTCAGACCGGTCCGGAGTTTTTCCCTGCGGGAGCAACCTTGCCCCGGTTCCTGGCCGGTCCTCGGGATCCCATTAGTTCTTTCGGGATTCTGGGGGTTCTTCGAAATCCCAACCAGCATGGGGATGGTGTCGAGGTGGAGGTCTCCTTCGGCCATGCCCTTCCCGTTCTCCTCTTTCGTGGCGAGGCGGGCGCCCCCCGGGTCCTGCTGGGCCTGGAGGCTGGGGTTTTCGCTCGGTTCGGTCTCCAGGTGCTGGAGCGGGAGCTCATCGCTACGGATTGGTATTTCATGGTCCCGGCGGTTTGGCCAAAGGATTGGGGTTGGGTCCGGTTCAGGTACTATCACTCCAGCAGTCACATGGGAGACGAGTACAGCAGGCGGTTCGAGGATCTGGGTGTGAACTTCTCTCGGGATGCCGCCGACCTCTTCGCCTACTACCGAGCCTCGGAGGCGGTTGGTATCTACAGCGGGTTCAGGTATTCGTACAACGTGCACCCGGAGGAGTCGGGGCGCCTGGTACTCCGGGCAGGGGCGGAAGCCCAGGCTCGGGAACGGGGGCAGGGCCTCCGCCCTTATGTGGCGGCCGACCTGGAGTGGGACGAAGACACGACGCCCGACCTGCGCTTGGATGTGAAGATCGGTGCTTGGTTGCCTCAGGTGAGAGGTCGGCGGACTCTGCGACTGGCCCTTGGGGCTCTCTGGGGTCCTTCGCCCTTGGGCCAGTTCCAGTACGAGACCACCACCCAGATCTTTCTGGGACTCCAAGGTTACTTTTAGGGTTCGACAAACGAGAGGCACCTGTACCGGAATCTCCCGGTGCAGGTGCCTCTCTACTCTACCGACAGTAGCGCTTCATCCGACCCGAGTGGGCCGGGAATCATCGCATCAGTAGGTCTTCATCTTGTCGACGGACGCCTGCAGGACCCCAAGCGCGAACCCGGGGTTGTGGATGCCCTTGCTCCGGTCTTCCGCGAACATCTGGAAGTTCACGAAGGCGGCGGCCACGTCAGCCGGGTACGTGCCTTGTTGGGCGTAAAAGTTGTCCCCAGTCCGCTTGACCCCGATTCGGACCAGCTCAACCCGCAGTTCTTCCAGGAGAGCTTCGAAGTCGGTCTGCACGCCGTTGTAGTCGAAGTCGTCGACGCTGGAGTGGCAGATTTCGCATCCCGCTACGTTCGGCCGGTCCGACCCGTGATACTCGTAGGACATCTTCCAGGTGTGGCCCCCGGCCTGCTCTCCGTAAGCCTCACCCATATGGCAGGTGCCGCACAGGTCCGTATTGACCGAGGCCTTGCCGTGAGCCATGGGGCCCGTATCGGCGCCGAAGGGAAAGGCTCCGACTCCGGCGATGACCTGGGTCTGGGGACCATGGTGATAGCCGTACCGGGAGGATGTGATGGTGACGTCGGCACCGCCCGGAACAGGCGTCGGACTCAGCGAGCGGCCCTGGTGGCACTGGCTGCAGAGATTCCCGATCTCGCCGAGATTTTGTGGGCCGTGGGTGGGGTTGAAGATCATGTCGTTGGGCCCACTGACCGTCAACGCGTAGTCAGCGTTGGTGTAGGTCGTATGGATCTGGTGGCAGGTCCTGCAGTTGATGGGGGCGGGATCCAGGACGTCGGCCGCCGTGCGCGTTGCCCCGGTGGCGATCCTCTCCAGGAATCCCTGGTGGGTATGACAAGGCGCGCAACTCGTGGTGGCCCGCTCGAAATTGCCGCCCAGCCGGTGTGTGGATTTTTCGTACTGGACCTGCTTTACGAACAGGACCGTGTTGTTGGTATGACACTGGGTGCAGGTCTGGGTGGCGTCCTGCCCGGTGGGGCCCACCGGCCCAGTGGGACCCTGGGGTCCGGCCGGGCCTTGAGCGCCAACGGCGCCAGCGGGGCCCTCTGGACCCACGGGACCCTCGCACCCGGTCACGAGCGGCACCAAAAACACCGCTGCGACGAGTAAGGGAATCCTCCGTCTCATCATCACTCTCCTACCGCTTTAACGGTTACAGGTTGGAACCGAACCAGAAACTCTCACGACCCCCACAAGGGGAGCCTGGTCGAAACAGGGTTTTCTGTAATTAATGCAACTATTATCCAACTTCTTTGCTTTTAACCCGAAAGTAGTCTAAGGCAATAGCAATGATCGCGCCAGAAAGTTGGCCTGGTTTCCAGAGAATCCATAGCACCTTGGCGTTTTGGCCCGCCTCGGTTTTGGAGGCCCTACGGCAATTCACTTTTTCCGAGGAACGTGGCCACACTTTTGAGTGTGAGGTGTAGGACCACGCACCGCATCCCAGTAGGGAGAGGGGACGGCGATCTGGTCGGGTGACCAGGCCGAGCAACGGCACATATTGGGACTCAAATGTTTCGAATCATTCTGGTAGGGTTGATCTCGGTGGGGATTGCGGGAGCTCACGATCCGGCTTCCGCTCAGGAGGAACTGGAGCTTCGAGTCATTCCCCGTTTTGGATTGCTGGCGCCGGATGCCCAGTTCTACGATCGGTTCAAGAACTTCTCCGGAGACGGGTATATCGAATGGACCTCCGGTGCTCTAGGCCGGGCGGCTCTCGTGGGTTTGGGGGTGGAGGCTGAGATTGGAAACTTCGGGATCCTGTTCCGTGGGGAGGTAGCTCGGTCCTTCGAAGGTTGGCTCTCTGCCGGCCATGGAATCCTGATTCCACGGGTGTTTTTCGAGCCTCCTCAGGTGGTCAACACCTGGTTCGACGTACCAGTGAATATGACGTTCGGGAGCCTCCAGATCATCCTGCCAACCCGGCTGGAATACCGCGGGATCCAACCATACATCCTGGCTGGTTACGCTGGGAAGTGGTACAGCTTCGGAGAGCCCACCAGGCCGAACGAGGTGGAGGCTATTCTGCCTGGAAACGGATTCACTCATAGCCTGGAATTGGGTGGGGGCCTCACCTTTGCCTTGTTCGGCCTCACCTTCGATGCCCAATTGAAGGACTCGATCAACAAGTACTGGGAGAAGACTCAGAACGACCTGGTTTTGAGTGGCGGGTTGATTTGGTCGATACGGTGAGGTTTTCAGGGGCCGGCTGCGTCCAAAACCCTACCCGGGAAGGACCTCACGGGGCTGGTGTTGGAACTCTCCGAGAGTGATGGGAACCGCCACCTTCAGCATCAAAGTGAAAACCAGAAATCCAATAGAAAACACACCCGCCGAGACACGAAACTCGGTTGCGGTGAAAAGGTAGCGGTAGATCTCCCCCAGGGCATCGGGTGTGAGTCCTGGGATAATTAGTCCCATCCCTTTCTCGATGTAAACCCCGAAGTAGGTGGCAAGGCACCCGATATTCAGGGTGATCCAATTCCGCCGGGTGGCCGGGACTACCAGCAACCCGAAAGCCAGGAGGTTCAACCCTACGGCGGTCCAGGCGAAGGGAACCAAGGTTCTCTCCTCACCGAGCCCCAGGAACCAGTATCGGGTGTAGAGGAGGTGCTCCGTATCGGAGTAGAACTCCTTGAACACCTCGGCTCCATGCAGGAAGAGGTTCAGGAACATGGCGTAGGCCATGAGTTCGGCGATCTTCCAGATCGCTTCGTCCCGGATCTCGAACTGTGTGAACTTCCTCAGAAGCTGGACCACGAGGAGGAGAATGGCCGGGCCCGAACAGAACGCTGAAGCAAGAAACTGAGGGGCCAGGATTGAGGCGTTCCAATACGGCCGAGCTGCCAGACCGTTGAAAAGGAAGGCCGTTACCGTATGGATCCCGACGGCCATGGGGATGGAGAGGAGAACCAAGGGCACGACGATCTTTTTGTTGTATTCCTTCCCATGAAACGCTCGGTAAACGATGTGAGTGACTACCACAAAATTGATGACGAAATAGACATTCAGGACGAGGACGTCCCAAGCCAGGAGAGATGATGGGAAGTTCAGGTGGCCGGCAGGTGGCAGAAGATGCCAGAACCGATCGGGCCGTCCGATGTCCACCAAAACGAACAAGAGACACATGATGATGGCGCTGACGGCAAGCAGTTCCCCGTAGATGACGATCTCACGTATGGGCTTCCAGTTGTAGATATAGGCCGGGATCACCAGGACGACCGCCGCTGCAGCCACTCCCACCAAGAAGGTGAAATTCCCTATGTACAAGCCCCAACTAACCTGGTCCCGCATCGCCGTGACGGTGAGCCCCTCCGAGACCTGGTCCGCATAGGCCAGAACTCCGGAGAAGATGAGCGCCAACAAGAGGCTGATCCAAGCCCAGTAATAACGGTTTCCTTTGGAGACGAGGCGAAGACTACCGGCGTAGAATTCGACGGCCATGCGCAAAGTTTTCATGGCCTCTCAAGTACCGTAGAAGTAGAAAAACTTCGGCATGGTGTTCAGCTCCTCCTTCAAAACGAGGATCCGTTTGTGTTCCAGGATGTAGCGGATCTCGCTATCGGGATCGAGGAGATTTCCGAATTTCCTGGCCCCAACCGGGCAGACCTCTACACAGGCCGGATACCTCCCCTCCCGGGTTCGTTGGATACAGAACGTGCATTTTTCCACCACTCCGGCCGGGCGTGGCCGGTTCCCCAAATAGTGCGTGTCCGTGTTGATCTCCGAGGTCGGGATCCCAGGCTCTTTCCAGTTGAAGTGCCGGGCACCGTAGGGGCAGGCCGCCATGCAGTAACGGCAACCGATGCACCAGTCGTAGTCGATGACCACGATCCCATCGGGTTCCGTCCAGGTGGCGCCCACTGGGCAGACCTTCGTACATGGTGCGTTTCGGCACTGTTGGCACTGGACGGGCACGTAGAAGTGGCCCTCTTCCGGAACCAACGCTGGATCGTAGTAGGGATCCGATTCGGAGAAGTCCACGCCGCGTTCCTGTTCCATGGAAAGGACCCTGATCCAGTGGAGCTCTGGGTCTCTGGACTGGTTGTTTTCTTCCACACAGGCGTAAACGCATCGCCGACAGCCGATGCACCGGGAGATATCCAGGGCGTAGGCGAACTCGGTGCCCGGTATTGGGCCGGACCCTGAGACGCTCAGCGCCGTGCCGAATTTTTCGGCGTAGTCCCGCTCCATCTGGTCCAGAAGCTCCCGCAGGCCCTCAGGGGGCACCTCGAAAAGGGGTTTGGGTCCGCAACCCGTGAGGAGGTAGCCAGCCGCGGCCGCGGCAGCGACAGACACAAACTGCCTCCGGGAGAGGTCTCTTCCCCCTGGTTGATCTGGACGACTCACTCTGGCCCTCCTTCGTCGCCCACGGTCTTTCCAGGTGCCTCCGGTGCAGGCATGGGCTCCATGGGCTGAAACCGAGGTTGGTGGGGGTCGTGGCAGTGTGCGCAGAGGAGGTAACTCTTGTGCCCGTCCCACTGCCCCGATCGCCGACCGTGAATGCCCGCTCTCCAATCCCGGTACTTCTCCCCGTGGCACTGGCCGCATAGGCGGTAGGACTCTTCAAAAGGGACCAGGGCACCGCTGGCTAAATGCAACTGGTCTCTGTTCTCCGCGTTGTGACAATCCAGGCACCATCGGTTCTCCTCGTCGTGGTGGAGAACGATCTCGGTGTGAAAGCCGCTGAGCTCCCGTCGGGTAGGGTCGGGGGGAATCATCCCGTGGCAGTTGGAACAGGGATAGATGCCCGGTGAGAAAGGAGGTGGGGGGACCTCCACCCTCTCTTCCCCCGGCCTGTTGGATGCGAGAGAGTTGACCGCGCCAGACATGTCCTGCCTCTCCTCCGGGCTTTGGCCGCACGCCAGTACCAGGAACAGAATCGGACCGAGGCGCGGGATCGGACCCGGGCCACTCAACGAACGACGGGGGGGGCCAGCGGTACGCTTCGCTCCATCAGTTGGCTCGGCTGGCGAGAACACGCTGCATCTCCCGAATCCACATCGTTTGAGAAATCTGGAGTCGTTGGCCCACGATCCTCGCCAGGTTTGTGAACACTACGTAGCCCACGCCTGGGTCGCCGGCGAATAGGTCCAGGAGGTCTACACGGGGCAAGGAGAGGAGGTCGGTCTCCACAGGGGCAAAGGCCTCGAGAGTATACTGATGGGGAGGAACCAAGGCCGACCACCCCAGGAGTTGGCCAGGAAGCCTCTCCTCCACCAGGGCGTTCGACGACTCACCATTGACCATGAGGGGCAGGGTGAGGTTGATCGCACCACTCTGTACCAGGAACAGGTCGATGGCCTCGTCACCGAGTCTGAATAATACGGTGCCTTGGGACACAGGCCTCGGAGAACCCAAAGTGAGGATGCGGGTTACATCCTCCTCGGATAGCCCTTCAAAGAGATCCCATCTCGGGGTAGCCATTCTCTCCTCCCCCTAGTGCTGGAGCGGAGAATCAGAAGGGGCATGAAGTAAGTCAGCGCTGGGGCCGCGGAGAAAGGCTTCGGCTGCCTCGTGTTCGGTTCGGACGTGGCGTTCCAGGTCCAGGAGGATGGCGTTGTTCGGGGCCTGGGGGTCGGAATTGGATTCGGGACTCTCTTCCAGGAAGAACCGCCCATAGGGTTTTTGGGGCTCTCTCCGGGAGGTCGACTCATCCTCTTGCTCGTCTGGGCGCATTGCCACGGCGAAGAGGAGAACGGTCACCATCACTCCGAGGATACAGATTGCGAAACTGATCAGGATCACGTCCATGACACCCCCTCTTTTTTTGGGAATCTGGATTTCATGGGAGCAAGGGGGGTGCCGACCTCTTGAGAGGAACAGCCCTCCCCCGGAACCATTTATTGTTGGAAGGTGTTTCTGAAATCTGACAACCTGTCAGGTCAAGGATGACAGATTGGCAGTCAGTCGAGGCCGTTGACGGAGCCGGTCCCCACCGTGAGTATTCGGCCACGCCTTGAGCGGGAGTTTTCCATGAATAAGCAGATGATGCGCACGGCGGCCGGCCTCGCCATACCGATCACAATCGCCGTGGCGGTGGCCTTCGGTGTCGGAGCGTACATCTACTCCCAGCATCACTTCTCCACCCTGGTTGGATCGGCCAGGGAATCAGCCATCTCTCAGGGAGAGGTTATTCTGGAGGCCCTCGAGCATCAGATGCTGGAAAAGGATCAGGATTTGATACGAACCATGGTCAGCGGGTTCGGGGGTCGGGCCGACGTGGAGAGCCTGGAGATCCTGGATCACGAAGGCGTGGTTTGGCATTCCAGCGACCCCGGGAACGTCGGAACGGTGATCTCAAGCGAATCTCGGACCTGCCGGGCCTGTCACCTTCTTCCACCGTCGCAGAGAGCCTCGAGTCAGATCGTTCAGACTGACGACCAATCTCTGCTGAGAGTCGTCTTGCCTCTTCGAAACCAGGAAGCCTGCCAATCCTGCCATGATCCGGCGCAAGGAATCAACGGCCTACTCATCCTCGACAATGATGTCGGTGCCATGAGAGCGAGCATGGACAGGGACCTTCGTTGGATGGTGGCCGGAAGCGCCTTACTGGCCTTCGTCCTGGTGGGTACCGTGGCGGGGATCGTACAGGTCCTCGTGCTCCGCCGGCTCCACCGGTTCGAAAGAGCCGCCCGCTCAATCGCGGAAGGAGACCTCGACCAGAGGGTACCCGCGGCGGGTTCCGACACCATCTCCTGGCTGGGGAGGGAGTTCAACTCCATGGCCGATTCTGTCACGGGCCTTCTCCGGGAGGTGGGCCATCAGCGAGAACGCTTGGAAACTGTCATAAACAGCATCGATGACGGTATCGTGGTCTTGGATCCCAGCAGGAGGATTGTGGCAGCCAATACCGCATTCCTGGAGCGAACCGGGCACGACAGGGAGGAGGTCCTGGGTTGCAGCTGCAGTCATGTAGCAGCCGATTCCTGCAGCGCCACGGATTGCCCGACTCTGGCCTGCCTGGCCACGGGAGAGCCTCAAGCGCGAATCTGCAGCCGGAACAACGACTCGGATAAGTTGGTCTGGGAGGAGGTCCACTCCTCTCCGGTTCATGGACCGGGTGGGGAGATCGCCCAGGTCGTAGAGGTCTGGCGAGACATCTCCGCACGCCGGGCCGCCGAGGCCAGGCTGGCGGAATCCCACCGCCTCGCCTCACTGGGAATGTTGGCCTCGGGGTTCTCCCATGAGATGAGCACCCCGCTCGGGACGGTGCTGACCTGTCTCGAAGGGATCCTCCGGGAGGTCCAGACCGGATCGGACGCACTGCCCGGATCCCAGGGTATCTCGGATTCAGCCACGATCGCCAGAGAGCAGATCATGCGCTGCCGTGGGATCACTCAGCACTTTCTCCGCTTGTCCCGGGGCCAACCCTCACCGGGAGAAGTCGTGGATCTCGAGTCGGTTCTGGACGCCGTGGTCCGGTTGGTGGAACCCACTTCCCAGGCTCGACAGGTCAAGGTGGAGATTGGTTCTTTCTCTCCGACCCTCAAGGTCCGGGTTAATGAGGCTGACCTTCAGCACGCTCTCATCAACCTTCTTCTGAACTCGATCGAGGCGTGCGGACCCGACGGAAGGGTAACGGTGGACGTGGAGGATCAGGGGGGCTTGAAGATCCGGGTGACGGACAACGGCCGTGGGATTCCTCCCCACGAGCTGGGGCGAATCTTCGAGCCTTTTGTGAGTCTCAAGAAGGGTGGGACCGGCTTGGGCCTCTTCCTGGCGCTGAATTTTGTCCGCCAGTGGCAAGGAGACATCCACGTCAAGAGCGAGCTCGGATCAGGATCTGCTTTTGAGATCGTTCTGCCGGGAATAAGTGCTTCCGATACTCTGAGTGTTTTGTCATGACCAGGATCCCCACCATCCTCCTCGTCGACGACGACGATCCCTTCCGGGCCGTGATGGCGGGGGAGCTCGGCCACAGGGGATTCCAGGTGACCGCTGCGGATTGCGGAAAAGAAGCCTTGAAACAGTTGGAGGAGGAACAGCCGGACATCCTTCTGTTGGACCTTCAGCTCCCTGACATGTCGGGCCTGGAGGTGTTGGAGGAAGCGGAAAAAAAGAGCCCGGGGAGCGAGGTGATCATGCTCACGGGCCATGGGTCAATGGATACCGCCATCGAGGCAATTCGTAAGGGTGCTTTCGATTACGTATCCAAGCCCTGTCCATTGGATGAGCTTGAAGTCCGTATCCAAAGGGCGCTGGATCATCAGGCCTTGAATCGGCGCACCAGTGTCC
>JABDNZ010000559.1 GCA_013043565.1 Gemmatimonadota bacterium
ATGTCACGTTTCCTCCCGCCTGGATCCAGTACACGGTTGCGTCTCCCCAGCTGGAGAAGAGAAACCCCTTCTCTTCCATCGAGACGATCCCGTCCAGCCCCATCTCGGAGGGCCCCATCATCTGAAGGCGTTCACCCTCGGGGGTGACATGGAAGAGTTCCCCCGAGCCGAACGTGGCCACGTAGAGACCCCGGCGATCTGCGAACACCCCATTGGGCCCACCCAATTCCTCTCCCTCCAACACGGTGCCATCTGCCAGGACCACCTTCTGGGGAACATCGGCGGTCTGACGCAGGAAGTAGACGGCACCGGGAGCCCCGGCGGTACCGGAATCTGAAAAGTAGAGATCGCCTCTCCGGGTGGAGGTCAGATCGTTCAGGAAGGTCGCTCCCTCCAGACAGAGCTCCTTATAGGGTTCCCCGGTGATGCGGTGGAACCGCCTGATGCAATCGATGTCGGTTACGAAGAGGGTATCGGCGACGATCGCCATGCCTTTGGGGGCATCCAGAGTCACCCCCGGGGCAGCGCCATCGATCCACTTCAGCTCCGTGACCTCCCCACCCGGCGAAACCCGGGAGATAAAACCATTCCCGTCCTTCTCCGCAGCGTTTCCATTGATGTTGGCCACCAGATAGACGTCGGCCACGTCATCGTGGAGGGCCGATTCCGGGGTCGAGAAACCAACGCCCTCGAGGGTAAGGGAGAACACCGGCCCGGAGCCTTCCAGGGGCACCAATTCCATCGTTCGCTCTTCCCCGACTTCCCGGTCACAGGAAAGAGCCGCAACGACGGCTACCAAAAGGAGAAGGGAACCTCCCCGAAGAAAGGGCCGATAGGTCCGCATGGTACGCTCCACAATCCTCGATGGTTAACGAGTGCCCGACCTCCAGATCTACGATCCCATCGCCATCCGGTCCAGGATCATGATCTTCTGCCAAATCTTCCCCATCAGGCCCGAGGTCCAACCTTCGATCTCATTCACGGCGCCGATCGCCACGTGATCGACGGAACCTTCTAGATAGAGGGCCGCGAGCTTGCTGGTCGGAGAGAGAATCTCGGAGCAGTAGTCCAGGTAGTGGGCCAGGTCCTTCCGGTCCATGGAATCCACCCCTTCCTCCAACAGATCCGAGTTCCCGTAATGCCTTCAGGCTCCCGTGGCGTTTGATCCGGTTTTCCCCGGTGGCAGGATGGGCTCATTGAAGCTCTACCCTTTGGGATCGCACTACCCCAGCCTTATCCGATTGCGCGGTAATCTGCACGAACGCCGGCGATGTTTCGGCCCTGACCACCCATTCCACAGTTTCCGCGAGCTCTCCTATCTCGGTCAGGAACGGGCCCGTTCCCCGCAGGTGGTCCAGCTCGACCCTTCGGTTCCCTTGAACCAACTCGCCTCCGTCGACGGTCAGGAGGAGGACCGGAGGCCGAACTACGGGGTTCCGTACCTCACCCGAGGGCAGCTCCTGGCCCACAGCTCCCCTCCCTGTCAGGCTCGTTGGGAGGAATCCTTCGTTCGTGACCGTGGTCCGAATGCGGAAACGCCCATCGCCCAAAGACGTCACCACGGGGCCTTCCAGGGCCAGCTTTGGAGCCTGTCGAATCAGATACAGGATCCAGGGGAGCTGCGCGGCGCACTCCTCCTCCAAAAACTCGGCTGGAGGGTTCTGTCCCCAGAACTTTCGATGCCAGCCGCCGATCTCCACCTCCCCCAGATCGGGGTGTTGGAAGGTGACCCAGGGAGAGAAATAGCGACCGCCGAGCTCTTCGTCGTTGAACCTCATCTGCTCCAACTCGTCAACGGACCCGTCCCCGTCGTAATCGGTGACCCAGGCCCTGGGTCCAGGCGAGTATTCGGGAACCCATCCGATCACCCCTTGGTCCCAGTAGGCCCAACTCATGAGCGTGCCGTACCGGTGCTGCGTGGGATGAGTAGCGCTCGGGCGTACCGGTCGACCGGTCGTCTCGGTGTAGGGAATGCCAAGGTGTTCGATGAGAGCGAGGTCGTTTTGCGGAAAGAGAGACGGCGCCGATGCGGATGGAAGCCGGTAGACGAACCCGCCTGACGTATGTCCGTGCACGATGCTGGTGATGTTGGGGTGCGCCTGGAGGAACTGAACCGTGGCGTAGGTTTCCGGCTCGGAAAGCGGGAAAGGTCCGGCCCCGCTCTGGAGATGCACACGCTCCCAATTCCTGGGAAAGTTCCGGTTCATGTCGATGCCGCCGAACCCATCCTCATTGATTCGGCCGTCCTCGTCATTATCGATCCCTTCTGCCAAAACCCGGTAGCGCGAAGCTCCGGCCGGAACCGCCTGTTCGTCGGCAGGAAGCCTCCTGGCACCGGCTGTTCTAACCATGATCCGATCGTCCCTCGGGTCGGCGAACCACCCTCCCTCCGTATCGGGAATCCTCATGGTGGTGATCCATCCGTCCCGATCCAGATCCTCCGGGGGGTCTTCGTCGGCTTCCCCGTCTTCATCCTCATCCCAAGGCCGGGGCGTGCTCCGAAGGCTCTGGTCATGGATGAGGGCGAGATCCGACCCATCCGGATTAAACTTGGGCCGGATATAAAAAGCGTACTCGTCCAGAATGCTCGTCAATTCCGGATCCGCGCCGTATCCCCTCAAAAGTCGTCCCAGGACATAAAGGGCCACCTGGGAACCGGTCAACTCTCCCGCATGGATGCCCCCGTCCAAGTAAAGAGCCGGCTTTTCCGAGGCTGGCCCCGTGGCCTCCGAGGTCACCTCCATCACCCAGAGGCTCTGTCCCTGGAGACTCTCCCCGATGCTGTATAACTCTGTGAGTCCAGGAAAAAATTCGTGGAAAGCCAATAGGATCTGCTCGGTCTCCGCCGCCGTGTAATAGCGATTCCAGTCTACGGACCCGTTGGGGGCTACCCAGGAC
>JABDNZ010000190.1 GCA_013043565.1 Gemmatimonadota bacterium
GCCACTGCCACCCCAGGCTCGTCTCCGCGATCTCGGACCAGGCAAAACAACTCGGGCACACTTCGACTCTTTATGTGACCGAGCCGCAGGTAGAGGCGGCGCGGCGCCTGGCAGAGATCGCCCCGGGAAACCTCACAAAGAGCTTCTTCTCGAACAGTGGGACCGAGGCTATCGACACAGCCATTATGCTGGCCTGTATCCACACCGGGCGGTCGGAGGTCATCGCTCTCCGGAGCGCTTACCACGGCCGAAGCACCTTGGCCACGAACCTGACCGGATTGAGTTCATGGCGTCCGCTGGCTTCGGCCCTCCCGAGCATCAAGCACACGATCGCTCCGTACCCCTACCGATGCCGCTTCGACGCCGACTGTGACAGGGTCTGCGCCGACAAGTGTGCCCAGGACCTGGAAGACGTGATCCTGGCCACTACGAACGGCCAACCGGCGGCCTTCCTTGCCGAGACGATTCAGGGCGCCGGTGGGTTCATTGCTCCTCCGGCTGGATATCATCAGAGGGTGGCAGAGATCATCCGCGGTTATGGCGGCCTCCTGATCATCGACGAAGTTCAAGCAGGATTCGGCCGAACCGGAAAGTGGTTCGGGATCGAACATTGGGACGTCGTCCCGGACATCATGGTCATGGCCAAGGGCGTTGCTGGTGGGATGCCGGTGGGCGCCACAATCACCACAGCCGAGATCGCCGGATCCTGGACGTCGAAGACAATTTCCACCTTCGGCGGAAACCCGATTTGTATGGCCGCCATGGCTGAAACCCTGGCCGTCATGGTGGAGGAAGACGTCCCGGCGAATGCCGAGCTCAGGGGTCGCCAACTCCGGGCCGGCCTTCACGCTCTGGCCGAGGAATTCACCTGGATCGGGGACGTGAGAGGGATGGGCCTGATGGTGGCCATCGAGCTCGTTCAGGACCGGATCACCAAGGAACCCGACGCGGCTCGAACCGCAGCCCTCATGGAGGAAACCAAGTCCGAGGGACTCCTCCTGGGTAAAGCCGGCCTTCGGGACAACGTCCTCCGATTCGGGCCGAGCCTGCTGGTGACCGAGGAGGAGGTGGAAGACTGTTTACACAGGCTCCGCCGGGCCTGCTCCTGGATCGACAGCTGATGGCTGTCCGGCTCGACCGGACGTCATAGGACTCCAACGAAGGGGCCACTCCCATGCAGGAGCGGCCCCTTGTTCTTCCCGAACCGAAACGATGGTCGGCCAGGAATTACATCCCCCGCCTACCGCCACCTCCGAACGCCGTCCCCAGAACAACGGCGTTTAACACCAGCTGGTGCTCGCTCTCCAGGAACATCCGGTAAAGAGGATTGTCGGCAAAAAGAACCGCGTTTCCCCGGCCGACATTCTCAAGGAGAAGCCAGGCCTTCTTTGACAGTTCCTCCTCGTAATCGGGGGGGGCATAGCCGCTGAGGAGAGACTCCTCGGCGAAGACGGCCACGTTCACCCCCCGGTCCGACACGGCGAAGCCTCTAGGGCCGCGCTTGAGGATTGCCATCTCATCCGGGAGGCCGAAGGCCATCCAATGATCGGGATCCAATATGACCTTGTAGAACCCGCCGGGTGTCCGGCCCTCCTTCGCCTCCTGCTCACGCTCGGCCAGGGTTTGCCTCGCCTCGACGGCAGGTTGGTCTTCCTCGCCTTCTTCGTCCTCGTCCCCGCCGACTCGGGTGGTGGCGCTGGTCAGCTCGGAGCCCTCCTGGCCCATGAACTGAGCTCCCCCTTCCCAGGCGATGACTGTCCCGCCGCCCTGCATCCAGCTCCGAAGGCTCTCAATCCCCCGCTCGCCCAGGGTCCCACCGAGGTTCGCGCCCGAGATGAAAAGGACATCGTATTTCGAGAGGTCCATGTTTCCCAACCGGGACGCATCGATGTTGGTGTAGTCGAACATCGGGTAACCCTGGTCGAAGAAGTTCCAGGTCTCCCCGAATCCACCGGCCGCCTGCCCGGCGGCAACGGCGATCTTCGGTTTTTTCAGGGCCCGGTAGGACCCGGCCCCGAGGTCGTCCCCCTCCTCCACAAGCCCGGTATTGATGGGGTAGGCCGTGACCCCGCCCCGCTCTACCACCTCCTGAATGATCTGGTGGAGGTCGTCCGGGTTCCGATAAACGGGCACCAGAAAGCTCCCAGCCGGATACCCTCGACCGTGAACGGTGAACTCGTCGCTTGCGACCTTGACCACGACTCCCTCGTTGAGAAGTTCAACCGCTGCCAACAAGGCAGACGTCCCGTAGTAAGGAATCGCGTAGGCGTACTCCCCACGCCCACCTTCCACTCCCCCTGCCCGCGAGGGCGCTGAAGATACCGGCGTAAGTCCCACACCGGGAACCTCCGAGAGCATGTAAGCTTCAACGTTGTAGACCAACGGAAGAGCCCACCCGGATAGGTCATAGAAACTGGTATCCTCCAGGATAGGCTCGGGCTCCATCAACATCTGGACGGCGACACCTTTGGGCTGGCCCGCGGAGACCAGATACGTTCCCTCCGGAAAGGACTTCGAGCCCGTGGCCTCATGCATCCCGAACCCCCGGGCCACTCTGGCGTCAAAGGCGTCCTCGGCCTCCACGACCTCGATCCCCTGGCGAGTGAGGAGGTCGGCGAGCTGATCGGCGTTATAGGGATCGATGTCCGGTACGAGGGCGTAACTCTTCACCGGGCCATCACCCAAACCGATGGCGTGGCGGAAAAAGGCCAGGAAATCTGTAAGGCGTTCTTCTCTCCCCTCAGCGGTCGTCTTCAGGGTCGCCATGCTTGTCGTAAAGTGCCCATGGGCCCGCTGGCGGAACGTGTGGGTGGTGCCATCCGCCCTTTCGATGGCGATCCCCACGCTGCTTCCCCCTCCCTGCTCGTAGGTCATCCCGATGGCCCCCATCATGCTCGGCCAGGAGTCCCCGAAGCCCGGGTAGTACATGTCGAATCCGATCTTGGTGTAGTAGGGCCACCCGTAGTGGTCGAAGGCCTCGGCGTTCCCTTCCCCATAGATGCGCTGCCACTTCATGGTCACATCAGGGATGGCACCGTGGACCGGAGTCGCGGCCGGGAAGAAGAAGTAGGAGTCCCCGCCCATCTCGTGGAGATCCACGTGGACTACGGGATTCCAGCGCAGGTACTCCACCGTGCGCTGCTGAGTCTCGACTTGGGTTTGCCAGGACCAGTCCCGGTTCAGGTCGAAGTTGTAGTGGTTCGTGCGGCCGCCAGGCCAATCGGAGCCGTGCTCCCAGCTGTCCGGGTTCGCGCTGAAGGTCATGCCGCGACGTTTGTGGAAGCTGTGAACGACCCGCTCCCGCCCGTCGGGGTTCGATGCCGGATCGATGATGACCACCAACTCGTCCAGGATGGTTTGGGTGACGGCGTCGGTTCCGGCCGCAAGCTGATATACCGTGAGGATGGCCGCCTCCGTGCCTGCAGATTCACTGCCATGGACACTGTATGAAAGCCAGGCCACAGCAGGACTCCCCCGTATGATGCGATCGAGATCGCTCTGGGCCACTCCCCGGGGGTCCGCCAGCTGACCCATGTCCCCTCGAATCTCCTCGAGGCGGGCGTGGTTCTCAGGACTCGTGATGGCCAGGAGGAGGAGGTCCCGTCCTTCGTTCGTCTTTCCGTAGGAGCCCAGGGATACCCTGTCACTGGCTTCAGCCACGGCAGCCAAGTAAGCCTGGAGCTTGTGGTGAGGCGTAAAGTCGTCGCCAATCGTATACCCAAGGAATGAAGCAGGGGTTGGGACGGAAGAGTCGTAGGTCCCTCCTGGAAACCAGTTGAAGCCCTCGACGGTCTGTCCTCTGATTCCCCCCGGAACCAAGGGGAGTATCATCGCCACAGTGGTGAAGATGCGTTTCATCGGAAGTCTTCCCCGAGTTTATGGACGGTGCGGAGGACGGTCAGCGCCTCAGAAAAAAAAGTGCACCTGAGCCGGATATTTTTACTGCCCCCGGACCTCCCAGGCAATTCCACCCCCGAGCCGGACCGCATCAGGTGAGGCTCGTGTAACAAAGAGAGTACCCAGTGGAGCCAAAGGGTTTTATCGTGGATATGAGGGCCTTCGCGCCCCGTGGGAGGCTGAAATGCGGTTCCCGACACTCCCAATCAGCCCAGTAATCCTTGTGATCCTCGGCCTGGCGGTCCCCGGTCACCCTGCCGACGCTCAGACCATTGTTGGACGTCTCCTGGATGGAGATGCTATGCAACCGGTCCCCCATGGCTTCATTGAACTCCTCGACACGGCAGCCTTTCAGGTGGCCGCTACGAGATCGGATGAGCGTGGCGATTTTACGGTTTCCGCCCCGGGGCCCGGTGAGTACCTCATCAGGGCCGAAGCCTTTTTGTACCATAGCATAGAGGACGGTCCGGTTGCCTTGAACGCAGGGGAAACGACCAGAGTTGAGTTCTTTATCCTCCCGAAACCCGAAGAGTTGGATCCATTGGTGATCGCCGCGAAACGAACCGACTTCCAGCTTCGAACCGCGGGCTTCTATCGGCGGCAAGAGAGAGGCATGGGTCAGTTCATCACGCGAGACGACATAGAAGACATCCGTCCCCACGACTTGTCTAGCCTCCTGGCTTGGGGGGTCCTCGGCGTAATGCTCCGACCAAACCGGGTTGGAGCCATGATTCCGGCTTTCCCGGCCGGAAGGTCTTCCACCGAGTCAACCCGGATCGGGTGGTGTTACCCAATGTATTTTCTGAATGGCCTCCCCTTTGACTTCGACCTGGATGAGTTTTCTTTCCCAGTCCATCCGAACGACCTGGCGGCGGTGGAAGTCTATCACACTCGCGGGGAAACCCCGGCCCAGTTCAGGGATCCGAGAGCCAGTTGTGGAACGATTCTTTTATGGACCCGCTGGAAGGAGGAGCCTCGCCCATGAAACTTTGCCCCCACTGCTCCGCTTCGTTGGAAGAGGACACGGTAAAGTGTAAACGTTGTGGACGGTGGACAGTCCCGGTTCGTGACACCGCCACCCCTAAGCGAGGAAAGGGATCAAACTGGAGGCGCCTGGCGGTCCTGGGTGTGTTGGCGATTGCCGCAGCCGCTGTATGGGCAATGCCGGATGGCCCCTTGGGCACCCGGGAGATCTTGAATCTGAGGCCCAGCAGGCAGGTGGCCATCAACAAAATGAGGAAGGACCTGAACGGCCTGGTCAATCTCCAGGATCGGTACTTCGGCCTCAACGGGGGCTATTCAGCCAGCCCGTCGGCCCTGCGGTTCGAAGCTTCTGAGGGAGTGAGTGTCTCTCTGATCGCGACACCCACCGGGTGGAGCGCCAGCGCCCGGCACGAAGATCACCCGCCAACTATCGGGTGTGCTGTTTTTGGAGGGTCCGCCAGCCCACCGCAAGCTCCCGTGGTCCCATCGGAGGCCGGGGTCTCTGCCTGTACCGAGGGAACTCCCTGAGGATCACCCCTTCTCCTCCAACCACTCGTAGGCCTTCTGTATGTCCCTGAAGATCTGCATGTCCACCGGGCTCTCAGTGATGAAGGCCTCCGTCATCCGAGCCATGCCGAACTCCAGATCCCTGGAGGTCACCACCGCGGCCCGGGACTCGGGCAGCTCGGGCCTGGCAGTGAGGTGATGGTTGGCCACCTCTCGGACCTCAACAGTGTCCACCCCGCCCCCATCCACCCCTCTCATGTCCCACAAGACCCGAAGGATCCCCGTCCGAATCTGCTCGGGCCATAGGGCCTCGATGGCTTCGATGATCTCGCCCGCATCCCATTCACCTGCGATCGTGAAAGTGATGATGTCTCGAGCCTCGTCGGTCTCCATGGTCCAGTCCATCGGTTCTTATCCTTCTTCCAAGATTCTTCGGACTCTGGCAGCCAGGCCCTGAACTGAGAAAGGCTTTTGGATAAAGGGAATCCCCTCCTCAGCTATGCCCTGATACGTTACGATATCCTCGCTGTACCCAGACATATAAAGCACTTTTGCTTCGGGGAAAGAACTCTTGACTCTCCCGTAAAGTTCCCGGCCATTCAGACCCGGCATCACCACGTCGGTGAGAAGTAGGTCCAAAGAACCTTCATACTGGTCGAGGTAGTCCAGGCAGGTCTGGGAGTCGGAGGCCTCGAGGACGTCATATCCGTGTCTACTCAGAACCCGGACGGCCAGTTTTCGCACAATCGCCTCATCTTCCACTACCATGACTGTCTCCGACCCTCCGAGGTCCGTTACCTGATTCCTGAGGGCCAATTCCTCGACTGCCGCTCGGTCGACGAGGGGCAGATAACATTTGAAGGCCGTGCCGGTCCCCGGCTCACTGTAAACCCCGATGTTCCCCTCATGCTGTCTCAAGATCCCGTAGACAGTAGCCAAACCCAGGCCCGTACCCTTCCCCCTCTCTTTGGTCGTGAAGAACGGTTCGAAAATCTTCTCACGAGTCTCGGCATCCATTCCGCACCCGGTGTCACTGACGGAGAGCAGGGCAAAATGGCCGGGGCCAACCCCGGAGCGTTCGCTTTCATAGGAGTCATCCAGCTCCACCTCCCCGGTCTCGATCGTGAGTAGGCCTCCGTCGGGCATGGCATCCTGTGCGTTGACCGCGAGGTTCATGATGACCTGTTCCAGCTGGCCCTGGTCCCCCCGAATGGTCGGGTCGGTGGAGCCCGGCCGGAAACGGATCTCGATATCGGATCGAATGGTCCTCCGGAGGAGGCTTTGGAAGCTCCGGATCATATCATTCAGGTTGACGGCTCTGAACTCCATGGTCTGCTGGCGTCCGAACGCCAAGAGCTGCCTCACCAGGTCCCTCGCTCTGAAGGCGGCCTGGAGAATCTCCTTGACGTCCTCCCTCCTTCCGTCTTCAGGGGAGAGGTTTTCGAGGACCAGGTCCCCGTAGCCCATGATGGGAGTAAGGAGGTTGTTCAGGTCATGGGCGACCCCTCCCGAGAGGCGACCGATCGATTCCATCCTCTGGGCCACAAGGAGTTGCTCTTTCAGCGTTTTCTGCTCGCTGACGTCCCGGAGGAGACCGAGAACTGCAGATCCTCCCCTGTAGTCGATTTCCGTTACAGAGGCCTCGACCTGGACCGAATGGCCGTCCTTGTGCAGAATATCGAATTCGTAGAGCCCCGGTATGTCCTCTCCCCGCTCCCTCTGTTCCTGCCGCCTCTTGATGATGGGAATGCTGGTCGGAGCCACCAGGTCCCAGAAGTCGAAGCCGGGCGCCGAGGCCTCCTCCAGCGTAACCCCCGTGAGTTCACAAAAGCGGGGATTCACAAGGTCGAAACGGCCATGGAAAAGGATGTAGGTGGCGTCGTTCAGCTGTTCGATGACGCTTCTGAAGCGGGCCTCCGAGTCCCGTAAGGCTTCTTCGATCCGCTTACTCTCCGTGATGTCCCAGTTGGCGCCCACAACCCGCACCGGCCTCCCACCTTCCTCCAGGGAGAAGCCGGCCGTGCCTCTGAGATATCGGATTTCCCCATCGTCAGGTCGGATGATCCGGTATTCCGTGTCTATCGGAGTCCCGCCCTCGGAAAGGGATGCCGCGAACTCCCCTTCGGCCCGGGCCAGGTCGTCGGGGTGGACACAGTCTCGCCAACGCTGCATCCCGTCATCGGGCTCGAACCGGGGAGTACCGTAAAGCTCGAACATGAGGTCGTCCCACAGGAGGCGATCCTCGGCAACCTCATACTCCCAAACACCGATCCTTCCGGCTTTTGTAGCGAGACGCAGGCGCTCCTCGCTAGCTCGAACGGCCTCCTCGGCCTTCTTCCTCTCGGAGATATCCAAGAACATCACGGCAACTTCGTTTGGAGCCGTCTGAAATGCCGAAATCTCATAAGACCCGGAGATTCTTCCGTGATCGTAGTCGAACTCGAGGGTGTGCCATGGAGTCCCGTCCCTGGCCGCCGCCCGGTAACGGGTCGGGATTTCGGTTTCCGCCAGAGGAGGGAAGGCCTCCTCGATCGTCATCCCGATGAAGTCCGTGGCGTTCACCTCCAGAATCTGACTTGCGGCACGGTTCGCAGCTGCGAACACGAGGCGATCGTCCGGCTCGAGCTGATAAAGGAATACGCCCAAAGGAGACGATTCGACGATGCTGCGGAATCTTCTCTCGGTCTCCCTCAGCGTCTCCTCAGCCTCTTTCTGTTTTGTGATGTCGACGATGACCCCACGGACTCCCAGGGGCCGTCCTTCGATTCGGAAGAGCGTCGCATGGAAGAGGATGGGAAACCGGGATCCGTCCTTCCTGACGGCGGTGAACTCGACCACGCCGGGGTCTATCCCCTCGAGCCTCTCCGTGAGTGAAGCCTCAGCTTCTTCTCGGTGTTCCGGAGCCAGCATATCCAAGCCACTGAGTCCGGCTTCAAAATCCTCCTTCGTATATCCGAACAGCTCAAAAGCTTTTTTGTTTGCGTACGTCACTCTAAAGGTGAGATCAGCTTCGAAGACCGCTTCGGGAAGTAACTCCGCCAGGCCTTTGAACCACTCTTCGCTTCCCTCGAGTGCCCGGCGGGCGGACTCCTGTTCTGCGGCCTGATTACGATGGAGGAGGTTCGAGATGATGAACCCGAAGATGACGAAAAGGGCCAGGATAATGATCCGGTGGGTCAGCTCGTCGGTGGGCGTATCCAGGAGGACCAGATTCCCGAAAGATCCCTTTCCGAAAAGAAACGAATCAACGGCGGAGTCCAGGATCCAAGCGATGATGCCCAGAACCAGCGAGATACCGAAGACCCGCGTGTTGAACTTCACCGTTCCTCCTTCCTATTCCACTTTCAGAGCCCGGACCGGATCCACTCGCCCGGCCCGTCTGGCCGGAAGATAAGCGGCCATAACAGCAGTCAGTATGAGGACCGTGATGCCACCCAGAACCCCCACGGGATCGGATGGTTCGATCCCGAACAGTA
This sequence comes from Gemmatimonadota bacterium, assembly GCA_013043565.1. Classification (GTDB taxonomy): domain Bacteria; phylum Gemmatimonadota; class Gemmatimonadetes; order Longimicrobiales; family Gaopeijiaceae; genus JABDNZ01. The sequence continues at coordinate 8,865 of JABDNZ010000190.1, forward strand.
GGCTCTGGAGGAGCCTGGAGGCACCGAGAGAGACCGCAAGCCCAAGGGTCAACCCAACCCCCACCGGAATCAGAGCCTGCCGGACCACCAACCGGTTGATCTCCGACCCGGAAGCCCCGATGGCCTTCCGCACGCCAATCTCCCGGGTACGCCGCGTTACCGAAAGGCTGACCACGCTGAAAATGCCCACCCCAGCCAGGACCAAGCCGAAAATGGCGAGCAGTGAAAAGAGTTCTGCGTTCATCCTTTGATTAAAAAGAGCCCCTCGAACCACTTCCCGATACGAAACGACATTAACGATGGCCAAATGAGGTTCGAACCCTCGCAGCCATCGATGAAGCACCGGGACTGACTGGTCCGGGTCGCCCACCGTCGTGACCAGGATCGCGCTCCCCGATCCATAGGCCTGTTGCCTGAAAGGCAAGTAAACAGCCGGTTCCGCCGGGGCCAGGAAGTCCCGAACCTTTGTGTCTCCCACCACTCCAACGACCTCGAACTCCTGATCGTCGGCATTTTCGTTCACAAACCAGATCGGCCGGGCCACCGCTGGCCCGTTCGGGAACAAACGATCCGCCGCAGGACGGTTGAGAATGGCCACCGCCCTCCCACCCGAACTGTCCGCGGGCGTGAAGCCGCGCCCCTGTACCAGTTCGATGTCCAGCTTCTCGAAGAACCCGTCGTGGACCCTCGAAAGAACCGTTGGTTGGGGTTCCTGATCACCCACTCCCCTCACGTTCACAGACCCATGCCCCGAAAGCAGCGCATTCCCGGAGACAGTAGCCGAGCGGACCCAAGGTTCCCCCGCGATGCGCTCCTCCACTTCCCTGAAGAAATGTTCCCGGTCTTCCAGGGTGATGGAGGTGCTGCTCGTGGAGATATGGCTCCCGATGAGGTTCCGGTATGCGAAGCCGGGGTCCACATCGGCCGCCTTGGAGAGGGATCGCAGGACCAAAC
>JABDNZ010000568.1 GCA_013043565.1 Gemmatimonadota bacterium
GTGTATGGATCGAGATCAGCAGATCGTGTTCTTCACGCCCCGGGGCCGGGCCCTGAGGGCGGCACCCCCGAGGCCGCCGAAGAGGCGAGCCCTAGAAAGACGCGGGGCGAGAATGGCCCCTGGAGCCGGCACACCCCGCTGGAAGCGGGACAGCCATATCCCCTGGGAGGTCGAAGCCAAAGCCTGGGAGGCCCTGGACTCGGGCTGAAGGGCCGGACCCGAGAGCGCCCCGCCCCCGGACAAAGAAACGGGAGGCCGAAGGCCCCCTGCCCCCCAGAAAATAAGCGGGAGGCCGAAGGCCCCCCGCTCACCCGACGCTCCAGCTGCCGCCGTCGAACGGTTCCGGGATAGCGTCGGGGTTTGACGGAATTGCGGGTTAGTCGTGCCGTTCCACCTCGATCGAGCAGTCCGTGACCAAAGCGGCAATGGCTCCCACGGCAGCCCAAACCGGGAAGATGGCGGCCCCCACCACGCCGAGTGTCAGCGGAATCTCGATGAGGGTTTTGTCCTCGTCATTCTTGATCGTGATGCGACGGACATTCCCCTCCTGAAGAAGCTCTTTCACTTTCGAGAGGAGCTTCTCCCCCGCCACTCTGTAACGCTCCCGGCCCCCACTTTCAGATGCTTCTTCTTCCACGACTTCGGCTTCCTGAATCTCTTCCTCGGCAGGATCGAACTCTTCGGTCATTGTTCCTCCTCGTACGTTGGCCTTTGCCTCTCTCAATACGAAATCATGGCTGGAAAGGTTCGGATGACTCCCCCGTCCGACAAATCGACCTCGATGGCCCGCCGGAGTATCACGGCAAATGCCTGCTCCGTGTACAGCCGGCCGTCGTCGGGTTTCGGCATGGCCGAAGTGTCGGTAAACGGGGACCGCCAGGCAAGGAAGCTCAGCACAAGCACCCGCTGAAATCCGGCCCTCCGCGGGTCGGATTCCGGCCTATCTCCCTCGCCTCGAAGGCCGCCCAGAGCTATCCTGCTCCTTTACTTCACCCGGTCCTCGAACCTCTCAGGAGATCACAATGTCGGGTCGGCGAATCCACCCCCCTCGGCGATGCCTCCCTCGAGGGCACTCCAGTTCCCGTGACCCCCGGACCCGGGGAGTCCAATGACTCCCGTGATCCTCGAGCTGCCCGGCGGTCCGGTGACGTTCCGGCGGCTGGTCCTCGATTTCACCGGGACCCTGTCGCTCGGAGGAGAGTTGATCCCTGGAGTTGCGGAGCGTCTGCGAAAGGTGTCCGAACGCCTTACCGTCACAGTGGTCACGGCGGACACCTTCGGTTCGGCCCGGGAACAACTGAAGGGGCTACCGGTCGGGATAGAGCTGATCGGCGACGGCCGTGAGAAGGCTGATGTGGTTTCCGGCCTGGGGCCCGACACCCTGATCGCCGTGGGAAACGGGCGGAACGACGCTCCCATGATGGGGATCGCCGGACTTGGGATCGCGATCATGGGACCTGAAGGCGCCGCAGCCGAGCTCCTATCCGAAGCAGACGTAGTGGTTCACGACATCAACCATGCCCTGGACCTCGTCCTCGATCCCCTCCGGGTGAAGGCCACGCTCCGGGATTAGCCTCGGATTTGTTCGGATTTGTTCGGATTTGTAGGGAAGGAGACAAAGATGTTTCTCCATCGGATGGCCACTGGCCTGCTCTTGCTCTCGCTCCTCGAGCCTACCGGAGCCGCGGCGCAGGCTACCCCAGGCACAGACATCTGGGCTTTCAAGGTCTCCGGGAATGCCGTTTCCGTCGTCCCCGAATCCCTGGTTCGGGTAACGATGAGAGCTGGATACGATAATCAACCCCACTTCCCTCCCGGCGAGCGAATGGTCCTCTACACACAGATCGACTCCGTTGGCCAAGCTGACATATGGCGCTTCGACCTCAGGACAGGGAGTCATTCGAACGTCACCCGGTCGGCCCCGGAGAGCGAGTACTCCGCAACGGTCATGCCTTCTCTGGCCCGGTTCTCCGCGATCCGGGTCGAGGCAGACTCGACACAGAGACTTTGGAGCTTCGAGTCCGGAGGGACAAATCCCGAGGTGATTCTCGAAAAGGTTCAACCCGTCGGGTACCACGCGTGGCTGAACGATGACACGCTGGCCTTGTTCGTCCTGGGTAACCCGGCAACGCTCCAGATCGCATCCAGGGCCGAAGGCACTTCCAGGGTGGTGGCGGAGAACATCGGCAGGTCCCTCCACAAAATCCCTGGGAAAGACGCTTTTTCGTTCGTACGGCTGGACCGGACCGGGGCCGGAACCATCACCGAATACGATCCGACCTCGGGTGAGAGCAGCCCCATCGCCCCGCTTTTGGCCGAAAACGAGTTTTTTGCCTGGACCCCGGGAGGGACTCTGGTCATGGGTCAGGGGCCCAAGCTGTTTCGATGGACTCCGGGCGAGTCACAGGAGTGGATCGAAGTGGTCGACCTGGAAAGCGCGGGTATCATGGGGATATCTCGGATTGCCTTCAGTCCCGAAGGTGGGTGGATCGCAGTCGTGGGTGAGGACGCCGGGGACGAGGGCGGGAACTGACCTGATAATCCTCAACCAGGAAAAGCATAGAAGAACTGGACAAAAGGGCCACGCCCGCCTAACCTTTCGGCAGCGAATCCCTACAAACTCAAAGGAGTCTGAAGCCATGACGGGAGAGGCAGGTCAGCGGATCCAGGTCATACTCCGGTGGATCCAGATCTTGGATAAGATGGAGCCCTTCTACAAAGAGACGGGCGAGTTCGTCTTCAGATCCAAAGTCGCCAGCGGCGGGAAGGTAGACGAAACCCGCTTCCCGGAGGAGGGATATTACGCCATATCCGATAAGCCGGGGTGGAACCGCCTGGAGAAGTTGAACAAGGTCCTCTTCGACGGTGTTCCCGGCGAAAACATGGTGGTCGAGCTCATGGGTGAAGAGCTGGATCAGTTCTCAGCCAATGATCTCTTGGATCACTACCGTCGGGAGTTCTCGGGCGATCCAGGGAGCTGGATCGGACACTACGAGCCTGTCGATGAGGGATCCACCGACCCGGAGAACATGCCGAAGTGGCGGATCTGCTTCGACATCCTCAAGGCGGAATGAGAGAACGGGACTAGCGGCTTCATCTCGTCCAACAAGCGTGGCGCTGGATACGACCCCGGGGGCCTTTGCCTCCGGGGTCGGCTTTTTTCCAAGAAAGCACCTACCCCCTGAGACCCCTTTTTCGCATACATGATGTCACATCGGCCGATTCTCAACCGTTCTGATTACAAAAGGCCTCGGAGCGGGGTGGGGTGGCCGGGGCATTTTCACCTTGACGCCCGATGGCCCGGTGAACTTCGAAGCTCTTTTTGACGCCGTATACCCCTCCCTCTTCCGGTACTGCAACCGGCTGACGGGGGACCCGGACCAGGCCGAGGATCTGGCCCAGGAGGCATTTTTCCGGCTCCTGGACCGGGGTGCGGAGGGATCGGATGCAGGCCTCCGATCGTGGTTGTTCATGGTGGCCACAAACCTGGTGAGGGACCGATCCCGAACTCGGGAGACCCGGCGGAGGATTCTATCCACGGTGCCGCCGCCCGATACCGGCCCGGGTCCGGAACGGGACCTGGAGAGGGCGGAAGAGATCGAGCGGGTCCGGAAGTCACTGGAGGTCCTCTCCCAGCGCGATCGGGAGATGCTCCTCCTTCGCCAGGAGGGATTCAGCTACCGGGAACTCGCAGAAGTGGCGGGAGTCTCCCATCGGTCGGTGGGGACGATCCTTGCCAGAGCACTCAAACGATTCGCTGATGAACTGTCCAAAGAGGAATCTGGGAATGGGACATCCCGATAACGGTCAGCTCTTAGCTCTCCTCGACGGCGAACTGACGGACGCCCAAGCGCAGGAGGTGAGAGCCCATATGGAAGGGTGCCTCCAGTGTCGTCACGAGCTGGAAGACCTGGACGCCGCTGCCGGATTGCTGGATCGAGCACTGGAGCTCCTGGACGTGGATCCGGGGATGGCCTCCGCCCGGGCTCGGCTCGGAGAAAAGACCGACGGTCTCCCGATCCCCGCTGGACCCGAGCTGCGGGAAGAGTCCGGCCCGGTAGGGGCAGCCCGAAGCCCAAGAAGGTTCTGGTCCCTACCAAAGGCCGCATCCATCGCACTCCTTCTTACCGGAGTCACAGCGTCAGCGCTCCCGGGCTCCCCCGTACGACGGTGGCTCACGGAAGGGTGGCGGGGTCTCACCGGCTCCCCCGGGCGAGTTGAGGAAACCCTCAACCCAGTCGGCATCCCAAGCGACCGTGGCGAAGATCAGGGTGCGCCGGAGACGGGTGCGGGGATCCCGATTCAGGAGGGACGGGTGGAGATCTGGATTCACGGACTAACCCATGAAGCCGGCCTCCGAGTCCTGTGGACCGACAGTGAGGAGGTTTGGATCTACGCCGGTGAGGGTACCCGATTCAACAGTGCCGACAACCTGATCGAGGCCTTCGATCCACCTGGAACCGTCCGAGTGGAGATCCCAACAGACCTGAACGAGGTGATCTTGGGTTTGGACGGCATCGTCCTCCTGAAAAAGTCCCGAGGAGAATTGGAGATTCGGGGCCCCGTGGAGGAGCGATCCCCCACCGAGATCCGCTTCGAGGGCCGTGGATCGACGAACAATGGCCGTGGATCGACGAACGATGCTCGCCCCTAGGGTGTACTCAAACCATGACCCGACATGGCTTCGCAACATGGGTTTTCCTGAGCATCCTTCTCTTATGCTCGACAGCCTCTCCTGGTGTGGGACAGGTCGGAGCGTCGGATGACCCGGGGCAAACGACAGGGACTCTCAGGGGAACGGTATCCGGGCGCGCCGGAAGCCAGGTCAAACCCCTGCCCGACGCCATCCTACACGTCTCATCCGGGTCCCGTCATTTCACCCTGACCGCAGATTCCCAGGGCCGCTACGCCCTCCCGGGGCTAGGCCCGGGCCCCTGGCGAGTCCGAGCCATCCACGTGGGTTATCGCACCATGGCTGCCGCGGCTCGGGTGCCGGTTGAGGGCCTCGTTACCCTGGACCTGACCCTGAACAGGGAACCGGTGGCCCTTCCACCTATCCTCGTAGCAACCGACCGTCTCCGGCCCGTTGAACCGACTCGCCCCCCCACCCCCTCCGAAATGGCCGAGGTCGCCCTGCGGGCCCTGGAGGGGACCACTGGAATGGCAGAAGGAGGCCTGGCCCAGGTCGTACGGAGCATTCCGGGAAACGACCCGTCCGATCCCCAGGACGTGCTCCTCATGCGAGGTTCGGCTGCCGACCTGAAGCTGGTGCTTTTGGATGGGGCCCCGGTTTACACTCCGTTCCATATGGCGGGCTTGATGGAAAGCTTCGAACCCCAGGCATTGGGAGGGGCGTCCCTCTTCCTGGGCGGAGCCCCAGCCAGATTCGATGGGGGCCTGTCTTACATCCTCGACCTACAAGGCCGGACCCCCCGCACGGACCGGATCCATGGTACGGCTTCGGCGGATCTCCTCTCGGGCCGGCTTCTGCTGGAAGGACCCGTGGGGGCCTCTGCCGGATTCATGTTGGGGACGAGGGGTCTTCACAACATCGGTACACCCCTGTTCGGCCAGGGGCCATCTCCCTACGGCTTCAACGACGTGTTGGCCCGCCTGGAATGGACCGGTGAGGAGGGAAAAGGAGCCTACGTGACCGGCTTCTGGAACCGGGAATCGGTTCTCTTGGACCTGTCGGATGACGCAGAGGCTGCACTGTCGGGAGAGGTGGATTCCGGAAACACGGGCATCCTGGGGGAACCGCCGGTGGGAGATGATGCTCGATGGGGCAACAAGGCCGGGGCCGTAGGGTACCGCTTCCGCCTCGGACCGGCCACGGCCCAACTAAGAGCAGCGTTTAATCGGTATGAAGCCGAGCTTCCCGTGGGGGATAGCCTGCCCCTCTTCGCTCAGAGCCGGTCGGACCGGACCCGTTTCACGGCTGACTTCTCCCACCCTCTGGGGGCCGGAGCAATTCGTTTTGGGGCAAGTTTGGATCGTGTGAACTCCACGTATTCGGCAATGTCCCTGGACTCCGCCCGGGTCGGGCAAGTGAATAGGGTGGAGCTGGACGGCTCCTCCGGAGGCGCCTACGTGGAGGTGACCCGGCCATGGACCGAGTCGCTGACCATCCGTGGCGGAGGGCGCCTGGATCGGTTCGAAGGGCATCCGGGAGCCCGGGTGGCCCCACGCCTGTCCATCAGGTGGATGCTGACGGATGAGGCGGCCCTGACCCTGGCCGCCGGTCGATACCACCAGTTCTCGAACCTTGCAGCCGGGGAAATCGAGAAGAACCTGGGGCCCGGCTCTCCAGGCCCGGCCTATGGGGAGTCTGCACCCTTGGAGCTCACCGTCGGAACGGCGGACCACCTCGTCGTGGCCCTGGATCAGATCCTTACACCTGACCTGCGCCTGGGCCTGGAAGGTTTCGTGAAACAGTTCTCTGGAGTCGCCGGCACCGGAGACAATTCCCTCAACGCATCCGGAGTGGACTTGAGGGTGGCACGAGACGGGGAGCGGACCTCGGGGTGGCTGGGATACACCCTCACCTGGTTCTGGGCGTCAGACGGCTTTCTCTCGACAGGTGACTCCCCGTTCTCGGGTAGACACCTCCTCAGCGCCGGCCTCCTGACCTCCATCACCGCCAGGACCGGGCTTCGCCTTCGGGCCAGCTACGGGGACGGACTCCCTTTCACCTCCGTCCCCGTGTTCGGGGATGGGATCGGCGCTCCTACGCAGGCTGAGAGGAACACCCTGGACTTGGCGGGGGACCAGGTCCTGAACTCGGCCCCGAACCTCACCATGGGGCCAGACGACGGGTTCCTTCGTCTCGAAGTGGAGCTCTTCGGTCGCTGGACCCCCACGGTATCCGGGCGAACCATGGAGCTCAGGCCCTACATCCGGGTCCTGAACGCACTGAATCGGCGGGACGCCCTCTTCTACCATTTCGACCCATGGAGGGCCGGCGGCCCAGTCCCCCTGGCAGACCTCCCGCTCCTTCCCCTCGTGGGCGTGGAATGGCGTTTCTGACGCCTCCCCGTCACACGTCCCTCCCTCCGATCGTTCTCAGAGCAGATGCCCGCCTTTCGAGGCGAGGGCGAAAAGGCGCTGGTTCGAGGCGAAAGCCTTGAAGAGCCTGAAAAAGGCGCCGCCTTTGAAGCGCTGCTAGCAACAAAAGAGAGCGAAAGGACCGACCGATGTTCGGATTCGAGTCGAGGACCTTCCGGCCAACAGGGACCGGATTCTTCGGAGTGTGTTTCGCCACGTTCTTCCTCCTGTCCGGAGTCCTTCCAGCCCGGGCACAGCTGATCCCCATCAAGAGTGTGCCCGTGGCATCCGGGGACCAGTTCCTCCTCTTCCCGTCGGAAAACCTGGCCATGGGAGGTGTGGGCCTGGGCTTGGCCGATCATCTCGGGGATCCGTTCTCCAATCCGGCTACCGGGAGCCGAGTCTCAGAAACCCTTTTCTTCGGATCACCCACCTTCTACGGCATCTCCGACCGGAACGGATCAGGAAAATCCCTTCCCCTCGGGGCCCTTTTCACGTCTGGATCATGGTTCGGAGGAGGAGCCGTCTCACTGCAAGAGCTCAAGGGGGCCGATCGTGAGCGGACATGGCCGTTCTTCGCCACCAGGGAACCGTGGGATTCCCGCATGTGGCCTCTCCCTGAACCGTCCCAGGACCTGTCCGAACTCTCCGCCAGAAACCTCTACGCCTACGGAATGCTCGGATACCGCTTTCCCGAAAAGGGGTTATCGGTGGGGATCAGCGGGACCTACGCCGACCTGGGCGCCGTGGACGGAGTGGACCTCCTCTACGCGTTGAGCCAGGAAATCGACCAGTCCGGTCACATGTCAGACGTCCGCCTCGGGCTCCTGAAAGAATGGGAGTCGGGTCAGTCCATGGAGGTCGTCCTGACCAGGAACAAGGTCCGGATGCAGCACGACGTCACCTACTTGAACCTGGTATGGGAGCCCCTGCCGCCGGACACCTTTCCCGTTCCTCAGTGGAGGACTCGGGTAGACGAGAACCTCGATCACACCGACACCTGGGGAGCTCACGTGGCCTTCCGGCGGCCCATCGGCACCAACGGATGGCAGGTGGGATGGTCGTTTACGGCCAATCGAAAAGACCATCCGAAGATCCCGAACTATGAGATTCAGAATATCCCTCGGGATCCGGGTGAGACACAGGCCTACGCTCTGGGAGCGGGCATCGCGAAGGCCGAGGGCCCTGCCCGGTTCGCCGTGGACATGTTCCTGGAGCCGATCCGAAGCGATACATGGGCCAACGCCGCCGCGGACACCACGGACGTGTTCGGAAACATCATCAAGGCCGGAGAGAAGACCATAGAGAACGAGTTTGTCTTCACGAACGCCCTCATAAAGGCCGGCGTGGCCTGGGACTACAAAATCGCCACCTTCAAGGGAGGGTTGAACGTCCGATCCATCTCCTACGAGCTGGAACAGGTCAACAATATCGAGCCCTTCAACCTGATGTCCTGGAAGCGGAAGCAGGACGAGAGCTGGATGGAGTGGACACCCAGCTTCGGGGTGAGCCTGGCCCTCCAAGGGGTCACGCTCCACTACGCCGCCCGAATCACGACAGGAACGGGCCGCCCAGGCACCCGCTGGTCGAACGCCCGGATGGCCGAGTCCGGACTGGACTCCGGCCTCGGGAGTGACTTCATCCTGGCCCCCCAGGGCCCCCTGACCCTCCAGGACGCCCGAGTGACTACTCACCAGCTCTCCGTGGTCATTCCCATGCGGTGACCCGGGAAAGGGGCTAAGATCCGGGCCTGATGCACAGGCTCACATTCCCGTCGCGGAATACGGAGGCAAGCATGCGATTTGTTGCCCGGATCTGGCCCGGAACCCTCCTGGCCTTCCTCCCGCTCTTCTCCCCCACCGCTGGGGTCCACGCCCAGGACTTCACCTTCGAGGACATGCTGAGTCCCCCCTATCCGTCCGAGATGGTGTCGGCTCGGGATGTGGACAGGATCGCATGGATCTCGGTGGAGCGAGGGCGAAGAAACGTCTTTACGGCCGCAGCCCCGGACTTCACTCCTGTGAGGCTCACCCATTGGGACGAGGACAACGGCCACGACCTCACCTCCATCCGGATCTCGGACGACGGGGAGGTTCTGGTCTTCGTGAGGGGCCACACCCCGAATAGCCAGGGTTGGGTAGCCAACCCGAACAACGATCCTCGGGGCGCCGAGCGAGCCATCTGGGCCCTCGGGACACGGGGCCGGGAGGCCTGGAGGGTGGTGGAAGGGAGCAACCCGGCTCTCTCACCCGACGGCAGGTGGGTCCTCTTTGTAAAGGACGGACAGATCTACCGGGCACCCGTGAACACCGGAACCGCCCTCACGGAGCGGGCAGACGAGCTTCCGCCCCTCTTCCGAGCCTGGGGCAGAAACGGCAACCCGACCTGGTCTCCCGATGGCCGCTACATCGCCTTCGTGAGCCAAAGGGATGACCACTCCTTCATCGGCGTCTACGACACCGAGCAGCCGTCCGTTCGGTACATGGCGCCGGGCGTGGACCGGGACACCCAGCCGTCCTGGTCTCCTGACGGAGCCAGGATCGCATTCAGGAGACAGCCGGGACTCCCGTTTGGGGCTCGGGTCAGCCGGCCTGACGATGTCCCGAGGGACTCCATTCCGCCGGGGCTGGAGCAAGCCCGCTTCGCCGGGGGATACACCAACTCCGTCTGGATCGCCGAGATGGCCACCGGCAAAGGGAGAGAGGTCTGGCACAGTGAGCCAGACGATGATCGGTTCGAAAACACCTCCAACCTCATGTGGGCTCACAACCACCTGGTTTTCCAGGCCGAGCCAGGGAACTGGCGGCACTACTGGTCCGTCCCGGTCGAGGGCCACGAGGGCGATCCCAAGGAGCTCACCCCTGGGGAGGGGATGGTGGAGTACGTCGCTCTTTCGAAGGACGGCCGAACCCTCTACTACGCCGCCAACACGGGGGACATCCACCGGCGGGACTTGTTTTCAGCCGCCGCGGACGGTGGCCGAAAGCGGCAGATCACACGGGGCGACCTCATAGAGACGAAGCCTGCCTCCCTGGCCTCGGATGATCAGGTGGCGGTCCTGATGTCAGGAGCATCCCTGCCCCTCTCGGTCGGCCTGGTCCCGTCGGACGGCGGCGAGGCACGGACCATCACAGACCTTCCGGCACGGTTCCCCATGAACCGGCACGTGACCCCCGCAAACGTCACCCTGACCGCAGAGGACGGCTTCGATTTCTACAACCAACTCTTTCTCCCCCCAGATCTGAAGCCGGGAGAGGAACGTCCCGCGCTGATCTTCATTCACGGCGGGTCCCGTCGGCAGATGTTCCTCGGGTACCACGACCGGATCTTCTACCACTGGGCCTACGGCATCAATCAGTACTTCGCCAACAGAGGGTACGTGGTCCTGAGCGTGAATTACCGGAGCGGGATCGGCTATGGGAAGGAATTCAGGAATGCTCCTGGACGAATGTCCCGTGGGAACACCGAGTACGGGGACATCCTTGCTGCCGGGCGTTACCTCCAGAGCCGAGAGGACGTAGATCCGGAGAGGGTCGGCCTTTGGGGGCTTTCGTACGGAGGCATTCTCACGGCCCAGGGGCTGGCCAGGAATTCCGACGTCTTCGCCGCCGGAGTGGACATCGCAGGGGTCCACCAGTACGGGAATACGCTGGACCCTTCAGACACCGCATATGCGTCATCGTCGGTGAGCGAGGTGGACAACTGGACCTCTCCGGTCCTTCTGGTGCACGGAGACGACGACCGGAACGTGGCGTTCTCCCAGACGGTGGGTCTCGTCCAGGCTCTCAGGGCCAACGACGTGCATTACGAGCTCATCGTGTTCCCCGATGAAGTCCACGACTTCCTGGTCTTCGACAAGTGGCTCCTGACGTGGGACGCCACGGAAGACTTCTTCAGAAGGTTCTTGTTGGAAAAAGAGTGACCAGAGGGAGGCAGACAGCCCGAAAGCACCCGGCCCCGTTGAAAAAACCGAACGGTCGTTCGATAGAAAAACGGGGGATCGGACGATTGTTCAAGTAATTTCAGGGTTTTTCAGGATAATCCTGACCCCCGAATCGGACCGAAACCTATTGCCGAATACGTCGTAGGGTATCACTAAATCGTTCACATAGTTGATTAGATAGGGTGTCCCATGATCTGCGCAACCCTGCCCATGGTAATCGTGGACTTCTTTTTGTTATTTCCACCTGTTAGGGAGGTCAGCAAGGGGCTGGGAATCAGCGAGCACACGTACTACCGGTGGCGGCGAGAGTACGGAGGGATGAACACCACCCAGGCCAAGAAGCTCAAGGAGCTCGAGAAGGAGAACCAACACCTGAAACGGGCCGTAGCGAATCTGACAGTGGACAACCTGATTCTGAAGGAAGCGGCCAAGGGAAACTTCTAAGTCCTGAGCGGCGGAGTCGTGTGTGGTTGAACGACGGGTCCTGTATCCGTCTGAGGCCCTTGTACCGGCACCATGCCTGGTCCTATGACTTCGTGGCGAACCGGACTCATGATGGCCGCCCGATCAAGATGCTGACGGTGCTGGACGAGTATGGCCGAGAGTGCCTGGCCATTGTGGTGGGCCGGAGCCTGAAATCGGATGATGTCCTGGAGACGCTGACGGCCCTGTTCACCCGCTACGGCCCTCCGGCCTACATTCGCTCCGACAACGGTCCTGAACTGACGGCGAAGGTGGTCCGGGACTGGCTACGGGAGTTGGGAGTGCGAACGCTGTATATCGAACCGGGGAGTCCGTGGGAGAACGGCTACAACGAGAGCTTCAATGGAACGATGGGAGAGGAAGTTTTGAAGTGGGAGAGCTTCTTCACACTGACGGAGGCGAAGGTGCTGATCGAGCAGTGGCGGCGAGAGTACAACACCATCCGGCCTCACAGCTCATTGGGCTATCGACCTCCAGCGCCTGAGGCCATTCGGCCCGATCCGGCGTTCCTGAATCTTCCTACGCTCCGGGGTCCTCACCCCCAGGGCCAGGAGTTGGAAAGTGTGAGACAGTGAGTGGTACCGCGAGTGGGGGCACGTCAGTGTCGCCCGCCCTTTATTGTCCCGGGACCGGGAAAAGACTCGGGGCGACCAACCCCTACCCTCCCCCGAGAATCCCGTCCAGAATCGCCGGCCAACCGCCCGCATTGGCCCAGGACTCCTTGTGGACGATCTCACCCCCAGGCTTGATGACGTAAGCGCTGTTGGGTAGGCCGCCGTACGCCTCCCGGGTGGCGTTGTCCATCTTGTCCACCACGATCGTCCGTTCCAAACCCAGCTCGCTCCGGCACCGACCCGCCAACTCCAGGCGTTCCTCCATTTCGACGGGTTGGTCGATGTCCTGGAAGCTCATCTCGTTGGCATGGGCTTCCCGCTGATAAAGAACGATGAACTTCACCTTGCCTTCGTACTTTTTGAAGGTCTCATCCCCGACGGCAACCTGCCGCCTGAAGGGGGGTCAGGTGAAGGAGCCGAACTCCACGACCACCGGCATGTCGGCAACAACCGACATGAGGTTGAACGGTTCGTTTTCCAGGGTCATCAGCCTGAAGGCCGGAGCCATCTCTCCTGCCATGGGAGAGGTCTCTGGAAACTGCTCGAATATGGCGGACTGGGCGGCCAAAGGGTTGGGTACGAGACCCAAGAAGAGGAAGGAAAGGACCAATGACAAGCCTGGGCCGGCCCGGGAGCGTGAGATGTTCATGGGTCCTTTCCGGTCGGGGGTTCAACAACAGGTTGCGGGAATCTTAACCTTGCCACTTTGTAGAGCAACCGTGAGACTCAAGGCCACCATCAGATAGGTGTGTGGTACTCTTCCTGTCGTAAGGCCTCCAGCCAAGAGCGCTTCGGCTCCGGGAAGGCCAACAGATTCCCTCGGAGGAAGATCATGAAGCCCATTCTAAGGAGGTTCGGCATCGGACTGACGATCCCCCTCCTCTTGGCAGTCATTTCCTGCACGTCCGAAGGCGGCGGAGGTTTCCAGGTCATTGCTTCCTTGGAGCTCGACGCTGCCTATCCC
>JABDNZ010000573.1 GCA_013043565.1 Gemmatimonadota bacterium
CGACAAGACGGAGCGGATCAGTGTGGTTGGGCGGCTCCCGGGGAGGGGTGGGGGAAAGAGCCTGCTTTTCTTTGCTCATCCGGATGGTGAGCCGGTAACGGAAGGGTCGCTGGAGGGATGGGAGCACGATCCGTTCGCAGGTGACGTCCAGGATGGACGGATCTACGGGTGGGGTGTGGCCGATGACTTGGCTGGGGTGGCGATCATGGCCGAAGCCCTTGCGGCTGTTCTGGATGTCCGTGGGGTCCCCGAGGGCGAGATTCTTCTTGGCAGCACCCCCGCCAAACGAAATGCCCGGGGAATTCTGGGCTTGTTGAACGAGGGTAACAGGGCCGACGCAGCCCTGTACCTGCATCCGGCCGAGTCCGAGAAGGGCCTGAGAGATATCAAAGCCATCACGTCGGGCATGCTACAGTTCCGACTCACGGTTTCAGGGCGGCCACCTGAAACTCCCGAGCCCGGCCAGACGGCCTTTTCCCATATGGCAGTAAACGCCGTCGACAAGGCCGACCTGATCCTGGGGGCGCTGCGGGATCTGGGTGAACTCCGGGGTGACCGGGTTTTTCATCACGCGCTGGACGAAGCGGTGGGCCGATCCACCAATCTGTTGGTGAGCCACATATCATGCGGGGCGGCCGGCAAGACGACTCAGGTGCCTACCGAGTGTGTGATCGAGGCGTCGGTTACCTTCCCACCCCGGGAGCAGATGCCCGAGGTGCAGCAAGAGATCCTGGACGCCGTCCACCGGGCCGCCGGTGGCGACGAGTGGCTGGACGAGAATCCGCCGACCGTCGAGTGGTTGTTCGGCACCCAGGGCGTCGAGGTCCAAGCGGACCACCCGCTGTACCGGACGGTGAGCCGGGCGGTCCTCGACGTAACGGGTATCGAACCCGAAGTGAATCCCCTTCACTCGGCAAGCGACATAAGGAACCCCAAGCTGTTCAGCGATATCCCCTCGGTTGGGATCGGACCCCTAGCGGGGAGTCTGACGCAGGCCGGGGGACACGACGAGTGGGTGGACGTGGAAGAGTACATCCAAGCCATCAAGATCTGCGCAAAGATCATTGTCGACTGGAGCAACTGAACGGCTTCTCCGGCCGATCCGTCGATCGGTGGAGTTCACGGTCGTCACCCTTTTTGCCGTCCTGACCGTAGCCGTTTTTGCTCAGGTTGTCGCACGGTACTTGTTCAACCAACCCCCTGCCTGGACGGAGGAGCTGGCTCGCTTCTGCCAGGTCTGGATCATCCTTCTTTCCTCCTCCATCTGCATTCGAAAGGGAAGCCACCTGGCCGTGGACTACCTTGGGCCTGCCCTTCCACCTTTGGCGCGACGGGCCCTGAAGATGTTTACGGGCCTCTTGGTGGTGGTCTATGCGGCCGCGGTGGCCGTCTGGGGTGTGCGTCTCATGGCGATCGGAGCGATGCAGGTTTCTCCCGCCCTCCAGCTGAACATGGGTCTCGTATACCTGGTCTTCCCGGTCGCCGGAGGTCTGATGCTGGTGGAGGCCGTGGTGAGAATCCTGGGGGAAGCTCCGGACGGGGGGAGATCGTGATCCTTCCGGTCCTGGTGATGCTCGGCCTCATAGTCGTGGGAATGCCGGTGGCTTTTGCCTTGGGCGTGGGAGCCCTGGGGTCTCTCCTGACCGAGCCGAGCCTTCCCCTCACGCTGGTCCCGCAGCGCATGTTCACGGCCTTGGACTCCTGGCCCATCATGGCGGTTCCGCTGTTCATGCTGGCCGGTGGGTTGATGGACAAGGGGGGCATGTCAAGAAGGATCGTGGAGTTCGCTTCGGCCTGCTTCTCCTTCCTGAGGGGAAGCCTCGGGATGGTGACGGTACTGGCTAGTATGGTGTTTGCGGGCATCTCGGGTTCGTCCACCGCCGACACGGCGGCGGTAGGGTCCATCATGCTCCCGGCAATGCGCGAGAAGGGGTACGACATGCGCTTCGCCGCCGCCCTTCAGGCGGCTTCCGGGGCAATTGGACCCGTCATTCCTCCAAGTATTTTGATGATCGTCATCGGGTACGTGACGGGCACATCGGTGGCTCAACTCTTTCTTGCCGGGGTCGTGCCGGGCGTGCTGATCGGCCTCGGCCTCATGGTCGTGGCGTACAGACAGGCTCTCAAGGAAGGGCCGGGTTTTGATGCCCCCGTGCCCTTTGATACGGGAAAGGTTCTGAGCACGGGGATGCGGGCCCTTCCGGCCATGGGACTGCCCTTTCTGATTGTCCTGGGCATACTGGGGGGAATCTTCACGGCTACCGAGGCCGCAGCAGCGGCGGTGGTATATGGGCTGATCGTTGGAATCTTCCTTTATCGGGAGATCGGGTGGCGAGACCTGCCCTCCATTGCCCTGGAGGCGGCAGAGCGGTCGAGCGTGGTGCTCTTTATCGCGGCGACGGCGATGTTGTTCGCTTGGTTGGTGGCGGTGCACCAGGTTCCCCAGCTTCTCGGGTCACTGCTTCAGGAGCACATCTCCAGCCGGACCCTCTTCCTGGTCTTCCTGAATCTCGCGCTGCTTCTGATCGGGATGTTCCTGGAGAGCTTTTCAGCGGTCATGGTGTTTATGCCGATCCTCTTTCCGCTGGCCCTGGATTTCGGGATCGATCCCCTACACTTCGGGATCCTGGCCACGGTGAATCTGGCCATCGGCTATATCACTCCGCCCTACGGTGCCACCCTTTTTGTCGCTTGCGGAATCTCGGAACAGACTGTCCGATCCGTGAGCGGGAGGGTCGTACCGATCTTGATCGCCATGCTTGCCGTGCTCTTCATCGTCACCTACCTGCCGGGCACCGTGCTCTGGCTTCCACGGATGGCTGCACCATGATCGGCCGGCGGGCCCAGGGCGCCCGTTCCCTCTCGAGAGCATGGCTGGTCGCTGCGACCCTCTCCTTTTCGGTGGCTGGCTGTGGCTCATCCGAGGGCGCCATTCTCCTGAAAGCGGCTCTCTCCCAGAACTCCTCCGAGCCCCAGGTTCGAGCCGTTCAGCTGTTCGCCGACCTGGTCTACCAGGGAACGGATGGCCGAATTCGGGTCCAGGTCTACCCCAACAACCAACTGGGGAACCAACGGGACGTCGTGGAGGGCCTACAGATGGGGAGCGTGGAGCTGGCCAATATCGCCAGCGTAATGGCCAGCTTCGTCCCGGAAGTGAACCTCTTCGAGCTTCCATTCCTCTTCGAGGGACCCCAGCATTTTGATGCGGTCCTGGACTCCTGGATCGGAGAGGGTCTGGCGCCGGCATTCCAAGCCCGTGGTCTCCACCTGCTGGGTTATTTCGACGCCGGTGAGCGCCATATCATGACTACGGAGAGCCCGGTGGAGAGTCTGGACGACCTGAGGGGACTCAAGATTCGAACGATGGAGAATCGCCTCCACTTGGCCTCCTTCGAAGCCTTCGGCGCCAATCCCATGCCCATGGCCTACGGTGAGCTGTACACGGCGCTGGAGCAGGGGGTCATCGACGGAGCGGAGGCGGCGGACCCCAATTACTTTTCGAAGCGGTTCTACGAGCCGGCCCCTTTCTGGGCCCGGGTAGGATGGATCAGACTCGTGGAATACGTGGTCATGAGCCGATCTTTCTTTGAAGACCTCTCCCTGGAAGATCGGGAGGTAATCGAGGAATCAGCCCGGTCCATGATCCTTCAGCAGCGGTTGTGGTATCGGGCCGAAGCCGACTCTGCCCTCCATCGTTTGCGAAGCGCTGGCGTGACGATCAGTAGGCCGGACCAGGAGCCGTTCAAAACGGCAGCCCTAAAGGTTTACGAAGACTGGGCTCAGGAGGTCGGTGGAATGGACAAGATCGAGGCCATCCTGAAGATGGGTACCTCGAGATAGGTGCGGATGTGGTGGGCGGAAAGGACCGAAAATCAGGAGTGCCTGGGATGCGCAGAGAAATAGCCTCGGTCCTCGTCTGTTGCGGACCGCTGTTTTTTGGTTCCTGCGTTCCGGATGGGGCGGAGGGTAAACCGAACGAGCTGTCGGTGGCAAAAGGGCCGGGCCAGGAAGACACCGAGCTGGCGCAATGGAATCATAGGATCCGCCGGGAGAAGTTCGACCTCGTCATCCCGGAGGTCATGAGGAAACACGGTGTGGATATGTGGATCCACGTCATGCGGGAGTCCATCCCGGACCCATTCGGGGCGGAGGAGCTGGGGAGCACTTCCGGGGTCTTCGTCTTCACGGACCGGGGCGGTGACCGGATCGAGCGTGCGGTTCTGGGTCGCCGCTGGGGAGATTCTCACGCGGGGGAAACCTGGAGGGTCACCTGGGAGACCGGACTTGTGGAAGAGTCGGAGGCTTTTGACATCGTCCAAGATCCGGTCTTGGTGAAACAGCCGGCGGGCGGTCCCGAGACGGAATACGACTACCGCTTCGAAGGGCTCGGACGATTTGTCGAGGAGCGGGATCCGGAGCGCGTCGCCGTGAATTTCAAACAGAATCTCGGGCCCTACCCCACAACCACCAGGGTCCTGGACGGGCTATCCCATACGGATTATCTGCTGCTCACCGAGGAGATCGGCGAAGAGTACTCGAAGAGGATTGTATCCTCCGAGTACCTGATGATTGAGTACATCGCTACTCCAGTCCCCGCAGAGGTGGATCTACTGAAGAAGATCCGTGAGGACGAGGTCGCTCGGGTCCAGAGAGCCTTTGGCGAAATTGTCCCTGGAGTGACCCGAAACCGGGACGTAGGATTGACGGTCTTTCGCCGGCGGGGAACGGGGATATCCCAACGGGGGCGGACGCCGGGCCATGCGGACGTCGTAATCCAGGGCGGTGACGTCGTGGCCTCCCCGAGCCAGGGCATGTTCGCCTACGTGCTCCGGGAAAGAGAAGACGAACCACCGGAGGAGATCCAGGAGATCTGGGGTCAGTACTTGAAGGTCGATGGGATTCTGGCGGAAACCATCAGGGTGGGGCTCACGCCGCATGAGATCAAAGCGAGGTACGAGGCGAGGTTCGAAGAGGAGGGGATTCTCCTCAGGGACGATCAGCTTCACCTTTTCACCCCGCGGAACGATTTCTCGGCATTTATCGCAGGTTTCGATCCAGGTAAGACTCACCTGAACATCGACTGTCACGCCATGGGGAAGGGGGCTCGGGAAAGAAAATTCGAAAACTATTTCGGACCCAGGATAGGTTCGAACGGTCCAGAGTGGATGTGGGATATCCCTCTGCCCGCACATCACCATTTTGTCCTGGAATACTTCATCTACATGCCTTGGCCTTCGGAGGAATACGAAGACCAATACCTGTTCTGGTGGAATCATGAACAGGCCCTTGCCACGGAGGCCGGGGTCGAATACCTGTCCACTCCCCAGAAGGATCTTTATCTGATTCGGTGATCAGACTGGGGCGTCCGGACAGGTTCGGTTCAGGCCAGCCCGTCCAGGATGCCCCAGACCTCGGCGTTGGAGGGGATGTCTCCCATGGAGTGCCCGTAGTGCACGTACCGGACTTGGCCGGCCTTGTCGATGACGACCTGGGCAGGCATGCGGCCCAGCTTGAAGATCTTCACCTCCTGCCCGTACAGCTTCAGGACGGAGTGTTTGGGGTCGGGGAGGCCGATAAACGGTAAGTCGTTCTTCTTCCAGTACCGGGCAAACTCCTCCCTTCCATCAGGCCCGACCACCACGATCTCGGTGCCCCTTTCCACGTAGCCTTCATATCCTTGACGCAACTGCGCCATGTGCCGGCGGCAAAAAAGTCACGAGAAGCCCCGGTTGAAGACCAGGACGACATTCTGGCTTCCTTTGAAATCCGAGGGGCGAACCTCACGGCCCGTCCAATCCTCGAGAACGAATTCGGGGGCTGGGGTGTCTACCTGAACTCGTGCCATCTCGTCTCACCTCGCTAACCGGTCAGGATCACTGGGATTCAGGGGGCGCATCATCCTTGCCCCGTCTCCGCCCCCCCTCGATCTTGCGCATCGGTTTTCGTCCAATCCTGACCTTCAGGATCGAAAACCCGTATTCGTCGACCGGAGAAGAGCGAAGACGATGCTCGACATCAGGATCTACCCTCAAAAGCTCACAACGGTTCTGCGCTCGTTTGCCGTCCTTCTACTCTTTCGCACGAGCCTCCTTCTATTGGGATTCCCCCAAGTTCTCTCGCTCTCGGCACAGGAGGTGACGGCCGCACGTTCAACCGAGCCCATCCAGGTCGACGGGGTTTTGGACGAAGCAGCATGGGCAGATGCCGGATCGATCACGGGATTCACCCAGCTGCAGCCGTCGGTGGGAGAAGCGGCTTCCCAGCGGACCGTGGTGCGCGTCCTCTATGACGACCGAATGATGTACTTCGGGATCGAGAGCCGGGATGAGAACCCCGAGGAAATCTCCAGGACGATCACCCGACGGGACGGTGAAGTCTGGGAGGACGACGCCGTCGCTCTGATTCTCGACACCTTCAATGACGATAACAACGCCTACGTCTTCATGGTGAATTCGTTGGGCACGCAGCAAGACGAGCGATGGGCCGACAACGGACGAACCCGGGACGTGAAATGGGACGGAACCTGGGAATCGGCGGGCTCGATCCGTGCCGACGGTTGGGTGGCCGAGGTCGCCATTCCGTTCGAGAGCCTGCGCTTCGATCGCCGCACAGATCGGTGGGGGCTGAACGTCATCCGCTATATCCCGAGACACCTCGAACAGAGTCATTGGGTCGCGGGTCTTTCCGAGTGGTTTCGCATCGCGGAAATTGGCTCCATTACCGGCCTGGATCTCACCGAGGCGATCACCAAGAGCTACACCCTTATCCCCTATGTCCAATACGCCTTCACGAATGACGTTCAGCCGAAAGGTGAAGTTGGACTGGACGTCCGGTACAGCCTCTCCAGCAACCTGGGTCTGGATCTGACCTTCAACCCCGATTTTGCCACGGTCGAAGCAGATGTCGAGCAGGTGAACCTGACCCGGTATGAATTGTCGTATCCGGAGAAGCGCCCCTTCTTCCTGGAAGGGGCTGAAAACTACTCCACAAGGATCCGGCAGTTCTATTCCCGACGGGTAGGGGAAATCCCGTGGGGAGGGAAGATCAACGGAAAGCTGGGCTCCTGGCGAATCAACGCTCTGGCTACCCTCTCCGATTCCTCGGCCACGGCCCCCTCCTCCTCGGGGAAGGACGCGTTCAACTCGGTCTTCCGCGTGAGCCGGGAGTTACCC
>JABDNZ010000005.1 GCA_013043565.1 Gemmatimonadota bacterium
GAACTGGCCCATGCTGTACTCCGTGCCCATGTAATGGCAGGTCCGGCAAGGCGTCTTTTCGGAAGGCACCTGGAGGCCCAGGGCTCCATGGTTCATCATCTCCACAGCCTTGGCTGCCACATCCCCGGAGACTCTAGCGCACCGTTCAGCTCTTTCCGGAGAGGCTGAGGCCAAGCCCGAGGCTCGACACCAGTGAGTGAGTGAAACGTGGCAGAGATTGCTCTCCGCCGTGCTCTGCGGGAGATCGCCGGTTGGTGCAAGTAGGTTCGTAGGAAGGGGGGTCTCGGAGTACCAGGTCAGGAGGTCGGAGATGAATCCTCTGGCGTCACGGCCATCACAGACCAAGCCGATGGCGGCAGCCGCCCCGTTCAGGGTGCCGCAGAGGGTTCCGAAACCCACGACGCCCGCACCTGCCCAATCCATCATTTGCACGGGAATGGTGGTGTAGGGAGCTCCAACCACTTCGGCGAGTTGGCCGATGATGGCATTGAAGGCGCCAAAAGCACATCCGCCGTGGCGGGTGCCGTCCTTCAGGACGAGGCCCTTGAAACCATCGTACCCAAGCTGCCGGGTCCTCTCGACATCGAGGCCGTCCTCAGGATACCCGAATGGATGAGTTGCCTGAGCCGCCAGCACTTCGGGGTTCGCCATGCCGAACCCGCCAGCGAGGCCCACCCCTGCAGCGGCACCATAGGTCCCGGCGCTCTTGATAAAGTCCCGCCTGTTCGTGTTCGACATCGCTGGTCCCTTTCTCCGCCCTGAAACTCTCTCTGCCCTGAAACTCTCTCTGCCATTCCAAGCTGCAGGATAGGGGGTTTTTCGCCCCTCCGCGAGGGAGGGGGAGGGGGTGGAACCTTAATGGATCAGGAGGGATACTTTCCTTTGAGCTTGAAATTTTTTCCCAGACAAATGGAGTTCGCGAGAATGTCAGAAAAGAGAGTGATTGCAGTCATCGGTGCCACGGGTGCCCAAGGTGGCGGTCTTGCCCGGGCCATCCTTGAAGATCAGAGCAGCGGCTTTTCGGTCAGGGCCATCACTCGAGACAAGACCTCGGACAAAGCCCAGGGGTTGGCTGCGATGGGAGCTCAAGTTGTCGAGGCCGACATGAATGACCGGACCAGCCTCGAGAATGCTTTTTCCGGCGCTTACGGTGCGTTCTGCGTGACAAATTTCTGGGAGACCTTCTCTCCGGAGGGGGAGAAGGCTCAGGCCCGGAACCTGGCCGAAGCTGCGAAAGCGGCGGGAGTCCGGCACGTGATCTGGTCCACACTGGAGGACACCCGCAGGTGGGTCCCGTTGGAGGACGATCGCATGCCGACCCTCATGGAGAACTATAAGGTTCCTCACTTCGATGGAAAGGGAGAGGCGGACGCCATCTTCGAGGAGGTTGGAGTTCCGACGACGAACCTCCTCACAGCGTTTTATTACGACAATCTCATTACGTTCGGCATGGGCCCCCAGAGGGGAGAGGACGGCACTCTGGCGTTCAATATGCCCATGGGTGAGAAGAAGATGCCTTCCATCGCCGTGGCCGATATCGGGCGGGCGGCTTATGGCATTTTCAAGGCTGGTGAGGAGTACATTGGGAAGACCGTAGGGATTGCTGGCGAGCATCTTACGGGGCAGGAGATGGCAGCCGCCATGTCCTCAGCCTTCGGAGAGCCGGTCTCCTATAACGCGGTGCCCTTTGATGTGTATCGAGGCCTCGGTTTTCCGGGGGCCGACGACCTCGGCAACATGTTCCAGTTCAAGCATGACTTCGAGGATTACTTCTGCGGCGCTCGGCCCGTTGACGCTACGCGGGCCCTCAATCCTCGGCTCGAGTCCTTCCAGTCCTGGCTCGACTCGAACAAGGACAAGATCCCCTTGGACCCGGCCTGATCCCCAGGGACCCTGACCTCTCGGAGGACGCGGCCCCTCGTCGGATGATCCGGCGGGGGGCGTTCTCCGGGGGGGGGGACGCTCTTCAGGGGGAACGTTCTTCAGTCAGGCCGGAAGAGGTCTTTCACAGCCGGCTTCAGCACTTTTCCCATGGCGTTCCTGGGAAAGTCCTCGACAACGATCAGGGACTTCGGAAGCTTGTAATCAGAGAGGTGCTCCCCAGCCCATGCCTTTAGATCTTCGAGGGAGAGGGCCCTCCCGTCCTCGGTCTTGATGGCTGCAGCCACGGCCTCGCCCCAGAGTTCATCCTCCACCCCCACCACGGCACACTCCTGGATCCGAGGGTGTCGGCGCAGGACATCTTCGATCTCCAGAGCGGAGAGTTTGTACCCCCCGGACTTGATGATGTCCACCGAGAGACGACCCAGGATCCGATAGTACCCGTCCTCCAGGACGGCCATGTCGCCGGTGAGGAACCACCCGTCCTGGAAGCTCTTGGCGGTGATCTCGGGCAGATTCCAGTACTCCGAGAAGACCCCGGGGCCCTTGAGCTGTATCTCCCCAGGCTCCCCTTCTCCGGCTACAACCTCACCGTTCTCGTCCACCAACCGGAGCTTCACTCCAGGGAGAGGCTGTCCCACGGCTCCGGGACGACGCTCGGCCCGGAGGGGGTTGGAGAGGCCCATTCCGATCTCCGTCATTCCATAGCGCTCCAGGAGCCTCTGGCCAGTCAGCTCGGTCCACCTCTCATGGGTGGCGGCAGGTAGGGCGGCCGACCCCGAGATCATGAGGCGCATCCGGGAGAACCC
>JABDNZ010000013.1 GCA_013043565.1 Gemmatimonadota bacterium
GGAAAGAACGACTCGACATGTAGAAACCCTCGCATTCATTGTGGACAGGGGCTAGGGTATTCTATGCGATGCCAGGCTTCTCTGCGACGGGCGAGCCTCTGGCCGGACCCGAGGTGACCCTTGTGGGTCGAAGAGCCCCCCTCTACCAGACCTGAGAGATGGAAGAGAAAACCCTCGAATACATCATCAACTCCGACGATGTCGTCACCCACGTAAGCGAAACATGGGATGACTTCGCGGAGGAGAACGGCGGGGAAGGTCTCGGGGAGAGAGTTGTCGGGACGTGGCTCTGGCAGCATTTCTCGGGAAGGGAAATCAAGCACCTGTTTCAGGTGCTCCTGGAGAGGGTGAGGAGTGAGCAAATCACGGTACGGGTACCGTTTCGCTGCGACGCCCCGGAGCTTCGGAGATTCATGTTCCTCGAGGTGACCCCGCAGGGGGAGGGCGCGATCCGGTTCCGGTCCTCCATACAGCAGGAGGAGCCCCGGCCCAAGGTCCACCTTCTGGAGGCGAAGCGCCCCGAGGCGTCCGAGGCTTTCCTGCGAATGTGTGCATGGTGTAAACGGGTGGATGTTGGCCGCGGAGATGGAGACGAGTCAGCCTCGGGGGCGGGCGGGTGGCAGGAGGTCGAGGTTGCTCTCTCCGAGCTGGAGCTTCTCACAACACATCCCCTTCCTCGCATCACCCATGGCGTATGTCGTGACTGCCGAGAACTGGTTTTGAGTGAATTGGCCGAGGCGGGCTAGGAACGGAAAAAGCCCCGGCGGCCATGTAGACCACCGGGGCACGGGTTCTTTGAAGAGCGTGGGAGGAGGCCCCGACGCCTCGGCTACACTGATTATCTCGCTTGCCCGGATACGTGCTCGCCCACGAGGATCTTTCCGATTTCGTCCCGTTGAATCTGGTTCGTGCCCTCGTAGATCTGCGTGATCTTGGCGTCCCGCATGTACTTCTCTACGGGGTAGTCTCTCATGTACCCGTACCCGCCGAAGACCTGAACCGCGTCGGTGGTGACCTCCATGGCTACGTCACCGGCGAAACACTTTGACATGGCCGAGTACATGGTGGGACGAAGCTTCGTGTCGGAGTCGATGTGCCGTGAGGTGGCGTAGATCAGCGCCCGGGCCGCCTCCACCTTCATGGCCATGTCCGCCAGCATGAATCGGAGTCCCTGAAACGACGAAATCGGATGCCCGAACTGACGGCGTTCGATGGAGTAATCCACCGCCATGTCCAGCGCGCCTTGGGCGATCCCGAGGGCCTGGGCCCCAACGCCCGGCCTCGATGCGTCGAAGGTCTTCATGGCAGTAATGAACCCGGTCCCCTCCCTACCTAGAAGGTTCTCCACCGGCACCCTGCAGTCTTCGAAGTGAAGCTCCCGTGTGACGGAAGCCCGAATGCCCATTTTGTCCTCCTTCTTCCCGAAGGAGAATCCAGGGGTGTCCTTCTCCACGACGATGACGGATGCCCCCCGGGGGCCCTTGGACGGGTTCGTCAGGGCGACGATGGTATAGATCTCCGCCTCACCGCCGTTGGTGATCCACTGCTTCGTGCCGTTCAGGACGTAGTGGTCCCCGTCCCGAATCGCCGTTGTCTTTACCCCCCCGGCATCGGAACCGGCTCCAGGCTCGGTGATGGCGAAGGCACAGAGGCGCTCACCAGTGGCGACCGCCGGGAGGAATCGCTCTTTGACCTCTGGGCTGCCGGAAATGATGATGGGGAGTACCCCAAGGGCCGTACCGGCAAAAGCCAACGCCGTCCCCCCACAGGCTTTCGAAAGCTCCTCCGTCGCCAGGACCATGTTCATGGTCATGGTCCCGCCGAAGCCGCCGTATTCTTCCGGAACCAGGATGCCGAAAAGGTCCACCTCGGCCATCTTCTTCACTACCGGCCAGGGGAACTCCCCCGTAACGTCGTATTCCGCCGCGACCGGGCGGATCTCTTCATCCGCGATGGTCCTCGCCAATTCGCGGATGGCCTCTTGTTCTTCCGTCAGTCCATAATCAAGCACGTGGTAGTCTCCTTCGGATTCTTCAGATCCGTACGGTCGATGTCTTTTCTACTTCTGGTTGTTCCCCCAAAGAAGGGGATGTTGGACCCAGAGGTTCCCCGCCTCAAAAACAAATCGCAGTCGACGCTCGGGGAGAAGGGTCCCGAATGAGCTCACTTCGAAGTGACCCGTGAGAGTTCTCGGCTGGGCCACTTCCTTGAGGAGGGCAATAAGCTTGGCTGCATCGAGGTTCACCTCCGACATTGTCAACTCGACCTCCGACCCCCCGATGGCCCTGGCCACGCAGTCTCCCTCTGGGTAAAGGCCTTCGAACGTGTCGGCCAGGTCCTGGAGAGCCACGGCAGCGGCTTCCGGCGTGTTGGATCTGAGCTTCACGTGCCCGTCCAGGCGTTGGACCTCCGGATCGATGGTCAACTCCGCCCCACCCATGTAGGGCCGTCTCAAAGCCTGGCGAAAATCCGGGTGAGCCCACTGAATGTGGATGGTGCCTCCGCCTTCAACACGAATCCGTACGAGTTGCCCGTGTTCGTCTTCCGTGTGGACGAATAGGTCTCCCCCGGGCATATCCTCATGGTACTCCGCTGGGATCTCGGAGAAGATCCTCACCAACTCATGAGCGATGACCGGAAGGTGATGGGTCGAAGTGGGTTCTACGTGCCTTACGACGATGGAACCCGACGGCGGATCGAACTCGAGCCACTCGCCGGGGATGGCCGCCAAACGGCTGGCGACCTCACCCGGAATGGACCCTACCTCGATCCGTCCGACGCACCCTTGATCGTAGAACATTCCCTTTCCTCGCCAATCGAGAATCCCAAGACGCCGTAAGGATATGCAAAGCTCGGCGACCTGTCACCAGAAGGCCGGTGGAAAGGTAGGGGCCGGACGCCTAGATTCCACTCCTTCCAGACTTCGATACTTCTCAGGGATGGTGACGCGTGACCGATCGGCTTGACGAACTCGTGCAGGCTATTGCAGGAAATGACGCTTTTCGCGTGGGAGCGCTCCTGTCGGAGACCCCGGACCTGTTTACCGCTCGGGACCCCGAGGGTCGTACGCCCCTCCTTTTGGCCCTCTATTTCAGGAACGATCCGCTGGCGGCTCTCATTCGGGAACGGATCCCGAAGCCCGATCTCTTCGAAGCCGCTGCCCTGGGAGAATCGGAGCTGGTGGCTGAGTTGATGGACGGAGCGCCTGGTGGGCCGAATGCCATCGCCCCGGACGGATTCGGCATCCTGGGTTTGTCGGTCTACTTCGGACAGCTCGAGACGGCGGAGCTGATCGTGAAGGCCGGAGCGAACCCCAACACCTCTTCTGCGAACCAGTTCAAGGTCCGGCCGATCCACAGCGCTGCGGGCCACCTGGATGCGGAACGGTCCCTCGAGCTGGTGCGGCTCCTTCTGGACGCCGGGGCCGATCCCAACGTGGTGCAGGCCGGCGGATGGACTCCCCTCCATCAGGCCGCGGCTCATGGGCGTGAGGAGTGTGCCAAACTCCTTCTGGAACACGGGGCATCCCTGACGGCGAAGAGCGACGATGGACGAACCCCTCTGGAAATGGCCAGGGCGAAGGGCCATGGAGGCCTCGAGGGGCTTCTGGGCGGTTAATTCGTTCCGAGATGAGACGGCGTAACTTCACCGTTGGGGAGGCCAATGCCCTCCTTCCACACCTGCGGGAGATCCTGGCAGGGATCCAGGAGCTCCGGGGGGAAGTGGGGGACCGCACCGACCAGATCAAGATCCTCGACGTGATCTGGGGCCGGGGGGTACAGGACCCCGAAAACCCGGACCATTCGGATTTTGAAGGGCACCGACAGGCTATCGGGGGGGCTGTCCGGGAGATCGAGCGCCTCATCCGGGAAGAGATCCTGGGCCTCGGTGTTCGCTTCCCCCCCGGGGGCCTCGAGTATGGTCTCCTCGATTTCCCGACCCGACTGGACGGCCGGTGGGTGTACCTCTGCTGGCGCCTGGGGGAGGAAGAGCTCTGTGCCTGGCACGAAGTGGCCGACGGCTTCGATGGAAGAAAGCCCCTGACGCCGCAGGTGGCCGACCGCATGGGGAAGACGGAACCCGAGGACGCTCCGGATGAGTCGGACCAACCCCACTGAGGGTCGGAGGCGCCCGGCGTCCAGGGTGTCCCTGTTGCAGCTCACGCCCACCAGACGGGAGCTCCGGGCGGTCCTTGCCCTGGCGTTTCCCGTGGCCACCGTTCAGGTGGGGATGATGTTCATGGGGGTGGTGGACACCGTCATGGTCGGCCATTTCTCCGCCCGTGACCTGGCCGCGGTCGCTCTGGGGAATCTCTATTTCTTCACCGCAGTGGTTTTCCCCATGGGGCTCCTGATGTCCCTCGACCCCCTGGTCTCTCAGGCGGTCGGGGCCGGGGATCGGCCGGCCATCTCCCGTGCCCTCCAGCGAGGGGGCCTTTTGGCTCTCTGCCTTTCCGTCCCCGTGGGGCTGGCTCTGGTCCCGGGCAATTACCTTCTTTCGGTCCTTCGCCAACCTCCAGAGGTCGTGCCGGTCGCAGCGGGGTACGCCCTGGCGTCGATCCCGGGGATTTTCCCATTCCTGGCCTTCATCGTATTGAGGCAAACGTTACAGGCCATGAGCCGGGTGGCCCCCATCGTGGTGACCATCATCCTCGCCAACCTGGCGAACGTCTTCTTCAATTGGGTCCTGATCTTCGGAAACCTGGGCTCGCCGACCCTGGGGGCCGTGGGGACCGGGTGGGCCTCGAGCCTGTCCCGGTGGCTCATGCTCATCGGGTTGCTGGGCTTCTCCTGGCCCCTTTTGCGAGGCTATATCCGGCCCTTCCGTCCCGATGCCTTTCTCCTTCGACCCTTGGCTCGGATGGTGCGGCTGGGTGCCCCCATCGGGATCCAGTTCGGCCTGGAGTTCGGAGCATTTGGTGCCATCGGGATCCTCATGGGTTGGCTCGGGGCCATCGCAATGGCGGGGCACCAGGTCGCCATCAACCTGGCTTCCCTCACCTTTATGGTTCCCCTGGGGATCTCCCAGGCTTCAGCGATCTTGGTGGGACAAAGCGTGGGCCGTGGAGATCCAGGAGGGGCGAGGCGAGCCGCCGGGTCCGGCCTCCTCCTGGGTGTGGCGTTCATGGTCCTTACCGCCTTCCTTTTCCGGTTCTTACCCGATTTCTTCGCCGGGATCTACACCGATGAGGAGGAGGTCTTGGCCCTGGCCGCAATGCTGATCCCGTTGGCGGGCCTCTTTCAGGTCTTCGACGGGCTTCAGGTCGTCGCCTCGGGGGTCCTTCGGGGAGTAGGGGATACTCGCTCACCCATGATCCTGAACCTGTTGGGGTTCTGGTTCCTCGGGATGCCGGTGAGCGTATGGATGGGATTCCGGACCCCGGCCGGGCCAGTGGGTCTGTGGTGGGGCTTGGTGGTGGGCCTTGCCGCGGTCGCGGTGCTCCTCCTTTGGAGGATCCGAACGCACATGGGCACGGATCTTCGGCGGATCGTCATCGACGATGTGGAGTAGTAGGGCCCATGGAACCTACTCGACTTCCCCTGTTTCCTTTGCCGATCGTTCTCTTTCCCGGGACCCTCGTGCCGCTCCATATCTTCGAGCAGCGGTATCGGGACATGGTCGCAGACGCCCTGGATAGGGACAAACGCTTCGGTCTCCTCTATCACGACCCCGACGAGTCCGGGCCCTTCCTGACCGAGGAAGGACGGGTCGGCACCGTGGCCGTGATAAAGAGGCATCAACCTCTACCGGACGGAAGGTCCATGATTCTCGTTCGGGGCGAGGAGCGGTTCCGAATTCACGATGAGGTCGAGAGCGACGCCCTTTACTATGAGGCCCTGGTGGGTCCCTATGAGGACAAGACCGGGGAGATCGATCCGGCGGCCATGGTGGCTCGTCGGAAAAGATCGCTGGCTCTGTTCAAGAATATCCTTCAAACCCAACCCCACGTGCCCGAGACCATGCCGTCCTTTTCGGTGAAACGGGAACTCTCGTTCAGATTGGCGGGGTTGGTGCGGATGGATCCCTTTTGGCAGCGGGAGCTGCTGGAGCTACGAGACGAATCGGCCCGCCTGGACCGTCTGGACCCTGTCTTCCAGGCAGGGATCGAGCGCTGGTGGGCGGATGGGGGATTGGAGGCCTGATGAACAGTAAGGAGCCCTGGGTCGAGACGCGGCAGGGCGGGTGGTTCTTCGTGAACGCGGTTCTGGTGGCCCCGGAGTTGGTGGTCCTCTTTCCCCTGGCTCTTGGAGCCCTGTTGGGCGTCATCGTTCCGGCTCGGGAGCCCTCACCGTTCATCGACACCATTCCCTTCGTGGCCTCCAAGGCCATCCCCATTCTGGGTTGGCTCCTGGTGATCCCGATCTGGACCACCCTTCGAAATCTCAGGATGGAGGGTCCGAAGCTCTCGAGATTCGTGTTGGTCGGGTTCCTCCTGAGCCACATCTCGTTCCTGGCCTATGCTGTGTGGAGTTGGGTGGGGTAGCGCCCGACCGCAGCGCCGTCCGATGGCTCAGAACTCACCCAGCAGCGTGATCTCTGGCACAAGAGTAAGGCCGAGTTCCGTTTGAACGGCCTCCTTGGCGAGGTCCATGAGGGTGATCACATCTC
>JABDNZ010000018.1 GCA_013043565.1 Gemmatimonadota bacterium
CCAGGGGAGAGGAGTACCGTTCGAACGGAAAACGGGGGTGGAGCCGCCGCGCTCCACCCCCGTCTTTCTATGGACCGTCCGATGGGGTCCTGTAGTCAGGGACAATCAGCCTTGTGGGTTTCCTTCCTGGCTGTCTCCTCCTCCAAAGGTGAAGCCCACTGAGAAGACCAGGAATTTTGTGCACTTCGCCACGATGAACTGGGCAAGGATCCAGGGCGAAGCCGTTTCACCCGGAATGATGTATCCAAGGCCAGCTCCCCCGGCAAGCTTCGTCTCCCGCTCGTCGTCACCCACCTCGGCGTCGGAATCGCGAATCAGGACTCCACCCTTCCCAAGGAGGAAGAATCCTTTTTCGCTGGCATCCCCAAGGCGGTAGGTTGCGCCGAGGAAGCCCCCGAACATGCTCTGCTTCTCCTCATCTCCCCCGGCTTCCTCCGGTGCGAAGTTACTGCTTCCATAGAACCCCTCACCGAATAACCCCAGGCCGTCGTCGCCTATGGCAAAATGAACGCCGGCCCCGGCCGCAAATCCGGCGTCGTGGTGATCCGCATAATCCATCACCGGAACCAGGAGGCCACCACCGATAAACACCCCCACCGGGGTTTGAGCAGCAAGAGGCAACGCGGCAAAGAGGAGAAAGGAAACGGCTGTGCCCACCACGCGGCGAATCATGGCGCTCTCCTTGACGAGATTCCGGTCCTGGCGAGCCAAAGAGGCTCGAAAAGTGCTCACCCGCCACCAGATCCAAGAGAAGTATTATGCGTATATGGTAGAACATGAACGGTCCGTCAAGGAAAACACAAGGGGGGAGACGAAGAGCAGGGGGGCGTCAACGGAGGGGACTCGGTCCCTGTAATCACAGCGGCCTTGGTCCGAGAACAGGTGGAGAGGCGACAGGCGAGGAACCATTTGTGCGACAAACACTTGCCAATTCATTAACCAGGCTGACATTTTGTTCTCAAGCCTCCAACCAGATCGGGCTCAACGACCTTCTGAAGACAAAAGACAACACAGAGCCATTTTGGCTTTCTCGATATGTTTTGACCTCGGGCGCGGGGAGTTAACCCGCATCGCGGGTATTCCTTTCCGCGCCTGTTCTTCTGTTGAGGAAGAGGAGGTTGTCCATGTCTTTCCCTGGTCTTTCCACCAAGTTTATCCCCGGTACATTGGCCCTGACTGCCTGCCTCGCTGTCGCCTCTTGCGATTGCGCAGAGTGGTTGGGACCCGCCGATCCTGCGACGGTCATCGTCAGTCTATCCACCACGGGGATGGACATGCCCACCACCCTCCTCCTTACGGTCACCTCCACCGATGGCAGCGCCCAGCATAACGCGTCGGTCCCGGCCAACGGGAACACCACGCTCGGGAACGTCACGGCCGAGGTCTCTGTGACCGTTACGATCGGAGAGGTTCCGGCGAATTGCTCCGTGACCGGCCAGAACCCCCAGACGGTCGTGACTCAGTCCGGGATCGTGACCACCCTGACCTTTCAGGTCACCTGCGAGGCTTTGCTAGGGGATATCCAGGTGGCCACGGTCACAACCGGCACCGAACTTCCCGAAGGGTATTCACTAGAAATCAATGATGCCCCGTCCGGGGCCATCGGCCTGAGCGACACGAAGTCCTTCACCGGGCTCCCGGTCGGGAGCCATTGGGTGGAGCTCAGAGCACAAGATGGAAGTGCCCTTAGCGGAGTGTGCACCCTGGCGGGAGAGAACCCGAGATCAATTTCTGTCACGTACGGGCAGACCACATCCACCACTTTCCAGATCACATGCCCCGTCTTGCTTACGGTCGAGACGCAGACCAGCGGGACCGTTCCCGATCCCGATGGTTACCTTCTCCAGATCGACGCCGCAGACGCCGGAGCGATCGCGGTCAACCAGACGAGGGGATTCGACCTGATGCCGGGTGACCACACCGTCGAGCTCACCGGAGTGGACCCGAGCTGCGTCGTTGCCGGGGACAACCCCAGGACGGTGACTCTGCCCCTCAGTACACCTGGAGCGACAGTTTTCGAAGTGACCTGTCCTGTCGGGCTGCAGGTCAGGACCGTGACCACGGGAGCCAACCTGGATCCTGACGGATATCACCTCACGATCGACGCGGGCGCACCGGTGGACATCGGCATTAACGCAACCCAGAACTACACCCTCATGCCAGGCGATCACGAGCTCGAGCTGTCGCTCGTAGCCGGCAATTGCACCGTCAGCCCCGACAATCCCCGAACCGTGACACTCCCCACGGACTCGGACATCGAGACCGTTTTCAACGTGACCTGCGAGGGGACAGGCGGTGGAACGCTCCGGATCGAGACCGCCACCACCGGATGGGACCTGCCCAATACCTACATGTTCTCGTTTGACGGTGTCCCCCAGGGCACGATCCAAAAGACAGGGTGGTTCGAGAACACCACCGCGGAAGCCGGAGACCACACCGTCGAACTGACCAACGTTCCGGCGAATTGTTATGTCCAGGAAGGGAATCCTCAGACGGTGACGGTGCCGGACGGCGGCACAGGTACCGCCCAGTTCACCATCGCCTGCGGTGGAATCCTCTTCGAGAGCAATCCCATGGGCCATCGGGACATCCTCGTTGGGCACTCGGACGGATCACCTGGGTTCACCCGCCTGACCTCCAGCCCCGGAGTGGATCAGGACCCGGCTTGGCATCCCAGCCGGACCAAGATCGCCTACACCTGCGACCACGGTGTCGTGGGGTGGGGCATCTGCATCAGGGATGTGACCGCGAATATGGCCGATCCGCCCACGACGGTCCTCCTCGGCGACCTCTTCAACGACACCGATCCTGAGTGGTCACCCGACGGCACGAAGATCGCCTTCAAGAGCGATCGGGCCGGGAACCCGGGCCGGGATATCTGGGTGATAAACGCAGACGGGACCAACCCGGTGAACGTGACCAACAGTGCGTTCGACGACGAGGACCCCTCCTGGCATCCCGACGGCACGAGACTCGTGTTCCACAGCGACCGGAACCTGGGGGAGAACGATGTCTTCCTCATCAACATCGACGGATCGGGCCTGGTGAACCTGACCAACAATCCTCTGAATGACGACGAGGACGGTGTCTTCTCTCCAGACGGCACCAAGATCGTCTTCATGAGCGAGCGGGGTGCGGGTGGAGATGAGGAAATCTGGGTCATGAATGCCGATGGATCGGGCAAGGTGCAGCTGACCTTCAACTCGGTGGACGACGACGACCCGAATTGGTCTCCGGACGGGACCATGATCTCTTGGACCCAGGAACAAGATTCGTTTGGGCTTGATGACGAGATCATGACCATGAACGTCGACGGAAGCTCCCAGGGGAACTTCACGCTTCTCTCCACGAAGGACGACGAATCCAACTGGAAGTGAGGGGCCCAGTAGAGCAGAGGGTCTGAACCAGCCAGAGCCCGGGAGGTCAGACAACCTCCCGGGCTCTTCGTTTGCCAAAACCCGGCCTCCCAGGGGCAGGCCAGCACCCCCACCGGGGCCCGGGCCCCTGAAGGGCTAAAACCTCCTCATCATCATGGCACCTCCGGAGAACGCGCTCAGGTTCCCTCCAGAGATCCCGCCACCGGCCCTCCGGTCTCCCACGATGTCCTCGTGGGCCCAGCCACTCTCGATCAGGCCCAAATAGAGGGATTTCTCGGCTTCTTCCATGTCCCCGCCCGTGGTCGCACAAAGGACCAGGTTGTCGGTGTCTCCCAACCGTAGCTTCATTCCTTCGATGTCCGAGATGGTCGTCTCGATGTCGGTAGGATCCATGGTGATGCCCAGGATCACGCCTTTTTCGTTGATCTGGCTCACCATGGGGGTCGTCACTGCATAGTCCCCTGTGACGATGAAGGGCTTGGAAGCCTGAGCGAGAACCCCGGCAAAAAGGGCCTCGGAAGGGCTCTCCAGGTGGACCCAGATCTCGTTCTCCTCCAGTACCTCCAGGGCTGCCCGCCCATCCGCCGTGAGATTCCCACCAACAATCCAATGGCCGTCGTCCCCTCCGATATCCACCCGGCCGAACCCGATGAAATTGGATGCAGCCAAGAGCAGGGGAAGGTCTCCCTCGAACAGTGAGAGGTCGGAAATACCCCGGGCGAAGCTCTTCTTTCCCCCGCCCTGACCACCCCGGCGGAACCGCATCTGGGCCGTGGGCTGGGGCGGGTTTTGCACCTGGTCCTGCAATCTGGCGTTTACGGCAAGGGCGCTGTCGAGGACCAGTCGGGCCAGGTCTCCCTGGTCCCGGGCGTGGAGGTCGACAGCTACAAAATCCCCTTGTCCGGGGTTGAACGAGCTCACTGAGAACTGCATGGCGTTGTAGAGGTTCTGCCGGTCCTCGATGAGCAACTCTACCTGCCGCTCCTCGGCCAGGTTGATGGTACCTTGAAGGACGAACTGCCCGGTCTTCCTGAGGATCTCCGGATCGATCATCTCCGTGTCGTCCTCGGGCTGATGATAGTAGGGATGGCCTACCCCGCCACTCGTCATGAGGGCCAGGGCTTCAATTCCCAGACGAATGAAGGCGGAGTGGTCACTTCCACCCGGGCCTCCCGTTCTGGGTCGGACCGCAGCGATCACGTCCTCGTCCTGGTCCCTTTTGATCACCTCCCAGATGGTCGGGAAGTTCAAAGCCCCGGGAGCTCCGATGGCATCCCCCAGACCCACCATGTCCATGTTGAAGTAAGTGACCACCTTGTCCATATCGATCCCCTCCGGGGGATTCGACACGAAATAGCTTGATCCGATCAGCCCCATCTC
>JABDNZ010000025.1 GCA_013043565.1 Gemmatimonadota bacterium
GGGGGCGTCACCCCAGTAACGCCCCGACCTGGCTGCCGAAGCCAGCCCCATAACCTATGTGACCCCCGATGATCCGCCGTTCCTAATTCAGCACGGGAATCTGGACTGCACGGTGCCGTTGGCCCAAGGGCAGTGGCTGAACGATGAGCTATCCGCGGTTGTGGGCCCTGCCTCGGTTCAGCTCGACGTTTTCGATGCCGGCCACGGCGGCGGGCCGTTCAGGAGCGAACAGAACATCCAGGCGGTCCTGGAGTTCTTTGCCCAACACATCTACTGAACGCGGCATGTCCTGAACTTTTCCGCGCTCAGTACCCCTCCGGGTCCAGGCGTACCTTCCCGGCCATCTGTCGATAGATGAAGGTCGTGTAGAACGCCACCAGGATCATTCCGGGAATCCACCAGAACAGGGCGACTCGCAACGAATAGGGAGGCCCTGACGCGTTGAAGATGGTCAGGGACGCTGCCGGGTCCCCGGCGGCCGGAAGAACCGTGGGGTAGAGGCTGAAGACCACGCTGAGAAGCATGAAGGCCAGAAAGGCTGCCGATCCGAGAAAGGCAGGCAACTCCTTTTTCCTGGCCAGGAACAGTCGGCTTGCCAGGAGTCCACCCAGGGCTGCCAGGGGGAGCAGATAGGAGACCGGATTGCCGTTCATACGCTCGGCGACCTGGGGCTGGACCCTGAAGGTGAGGGCGGTCACCAGGGCTACGAAAAGAAGGAGAACGGGCCAGACCCACCGGGCAGCCCTGGTTGCTCGAAGTCGGATGCCACCCTCCGTCTTCAGGATGATCCACATGGCACCGTGGTAGGTGAGTGCCAGGAAACCCACCAACCCCACCGTCACCGTGTACCAGTCCAGGATCCCGAGTTCCGAGCCAACCGGGCGGAACGAAGTCCACAGAGGAACGAAAAAGTACCCATCCTCTCCCAATGGGACTCCCCGAACCACGTTCCCCAGAGCCGCCCCGAGGAATACCGTGAGGAGGAGGCTGGAAAAAGAGAAAACGACGTCCCAGACGGGGCGCCAAATTGGGTTCTCCAGATGGCTTCGGAACTCGATGGCGATGGCACGGAGGATAAGGAGCCATAGAACCATCATCAGCGGAAGATAAAACCCGCTGAACCCCGACGCGTACAGCCGGGGAAAGGCGAGAACCATGGCGCCCCCTCCGGCGAGTAGCCAGACCTCGTTTCCGTCCCAGACCGGTCCGATGCTCTGAAGAATCGTCCTCCGTTCCGAGTCGGTTCGGGCCACGAAGAGGTGGAGAGCCCCGGCACCGAGATCGAACCCGTCCAGGACCACGTAGACTGCGACCATCACCGCGACGAGGTAGAACCATAGGGTCTCCATGGTTACCTCCCCTCGTTGAAGGCAGAAGGGATGTCGGTGTGGGGCACGCCTCCGGCACCGCCTCCCCTGGAACCCCCGCCTCCGGGGTTTTTCTCGGGCGCCGGGCTCCCTTCCGAGGTCCCGTGGCCGCCTGGGCCGTGGCCGATCTCCCTGGCGGCCAGAAAAAGGAAGAGGATACCCAGGAGAAGGTAGAGGCCCATGAATCCAAGGAGGCTGAAGATGGCGTTCCCCGAGGAAACAGTGGAGGAGTATCCGTCTTCGGTCCTGAGAACGCCGTAGACCAGCCACGGTTGCCGACCCAATTCGGCGGTCATCCATCCCGTGGTGTTTGCGATGAATGGGAGAGGGGCGGCGAACATGAGGACCCATAGCATGGCCCTGGATTCGAACAGTTTCCCCCTGATCAGGAGCCAAGCGGCCATCATCATGGCCCCGATGAAGAGGGTGCCAAGGCCCACCATGATGTGATAGGCGTAGTAGTGAAGAGGAACGTTGTCCGGCCACTCGTCCCTTGGAATCTCATTGAGCCCGACCACCTCCGCATCGAAGCGCCGGTAGGTCAGGAAGCTCAGGATCCTCGGGATTTCGATGGGATTGTCCAACCGCATGTTTTCCATGTCCGGTTGGCCGATGAGGACCAGGCCCGCCCCCTCCTCCGACTCGAAAAGCCCCTCCATGGATGCGAAGGCCGCAGGTTGGTGCTCGGCGACATTTACCGCCTGCATGTCTCCAGTGGGGAACGCCACGATGACCGACGCAGGAAGCCCCACCAGTACCCCGAGCCGGACAAAGATTCTTCCGTACTCCGCATGCCCTCTTGCCTCCGCAGGTGCCTCTTCTCGCTGCCCGAGGAGCAGGTAGTAGGCACCGATTCCTGCCATTACGAACGATCCTGTAACCACGGCTCCGGCCATGGTGTGGAGGTATTGCCATAGGAGCCAGGGATTCAGCAGGAGGGATCCAAAACTGTTGAGTGCCAGAGCGCCGTCGGCCTGGACCTCGTAGCCCACCGGGTTCTGCATGAAGGCGTTGGTCGCAACGATGAAGAACCCGGAGATCCACGATCCGGCGAACACGGCGAAGGCCGAGAGCCAGTGCATTCGGGGGCTGAGCCTCTTGTGGCCAAAGAGAAACAGGCCCAGGAAGGACGATTCCAGAAAGAAGGCAAAGGTGCCCTCCATGGCCAGCGTCTGTCCGATCACTCCACCGGTCGCTTCGGAAAACCGCGCCCAGTTGGTTCCGAACTGGAACTCCATGGGAATTCCCGTGACCACTCCCATGGCGAAGGCCAGGCCGAACACTTTCACCCAGAATCGGGCGGCCTTCTCGAACCGGGCGTCGCCGGTCCGAAGCGCCTTGGTCTTGAGGATGACGATGAGGAGCCCCATCCCCATGGTGAACTGAGGAAAGAGGTAGTGGAAGGAGATGGTGAAAGCGAAGTGGAATCGGTGGAAAAAGAGTGCAGGGTCCATGATGGGTTTCCGCTGACCAGGGTGTTTCTTCCGCTGTCAGGGAAAGTGGTGAAGTGGTGTGGAGCGGACAAGAAGAAGCGGTCCACCTCGTCCAGAGATTATTCCTCGTCTTCGTAGACCAGAAGGTCCCCGGGTTGGCACTCCAACTCCCGGCAAATAGCGGTCAGGGTCGAGAACCTCACGGCCCTGGCCTTGTTTGTCTTGAGGATGGAGAGGTTCGGTAGGGCGAGGCCGATCCGTTCCGCCAGCTCCGTCAGGCTCATGCCCCGCTCCAGGAGGACTCGGTCCAACTGCACATGAATGGCCACGTTGGATCCTCCCTTACACCGTCAGAGCCTGATCCTCGGCCATCCGTACCGCTTCCTTCCAGATGGCGGCCAGGACCAGAACCAGGAGGCCGGTGAAAATCCCTCCCTGACCGAGGTCGAAGAGGGGTGAAACGGGAAGCCCCTCGAACCGAGGGCTCGAAAGGACCCACCGTCCCGCCAGGTACACTGTGGCGCTCGCCAGGAGGCTGGTCGAGACGATGAGCCACCCGAGTTCGTTCAATCTCTTCGGGTTACTCGGATGGAAGGGAGACCCTGCCGCTGTCGTCGTCAGGATGCGCCGGAGAAGGAGGATCCCGTAAACCAGGATGGTGACGACAGCCAGGGACAGCACCCAGTAGAGGAGCTTGGGGCCGAAGGTTTCAGGGGTGAACTTCAGCTCGCCCATGCTCTCCACGAGGGACAAGCCCTCCGGTGCCCCCTGGGGGAATATGGCGCTCTCATGGATGGTTACCGGGACGGTGATTTCGTATGCCTCGGTTCCGGTCCAGACGAGTATGGGCCAAACGACGATGAGGGCCACCCCGGCCAACAGGACCAGTACGGTGAGCAGGTCCAGCCAGACCCTCAGGCCCTTCGCCAGGCCTCGCCGCTCGAGAGTTTCGGATTTGGACACCATGGTCGCCTCCTAAGATTTATCGATAAACATAAATTATATATCGATAAACGATATGTCTAGAGATTTGTTTTCAGGGGGGTGATGGCCCGGACCTGAGACTCGGCGAATGTCGTTGGTCCCGCGGATGAACGAGACCTATCTTCCGGGACGGTTCAGCCTTCCAACAGAGGAGGTACCATGTCCTTCCCGGATCGCCGACGGTTTCTTTCCCATCTCCTGGGGGGTACTGCCGCCACCCTGGCTCTTCCGAGTTGGCTCGAGGGTGCCTCCGCCGAAGGGGTTCGAGGCGTCCCCTACGGTGGTGGTGAGCCTGAAGACGAGGCTTACTGGGAGAGAGTGAAGGCCCAGTTCTCCATCGCACCGGGCCTGATCCTCATGAACGCGGCGAACCTCTGCCCGTCTCCCTATCCGATCCAGGAGACGGTGTTCCGGCATACTCGGGACGTGAACCGGGACGCCTCCTTCCAGAACCGGGGGAAGTTCGGGGAACTGAAGGAGGAGGCTCGGCAGGCTCTGGCTCAGTACGTGGGTGCCTCGACCACGGAGATCGCCATCACCAGAAACACCTCCGAGGGGAACAACTCAGTGGTCAACGGGCTCGATCTTGGGCCCGGGGACGAAGTGATCCTCTGGGACCAGAACCACCCTACCAACAACGTGTCCTGGGACGTTCGAGCTCGCCGATGGGGCTTTTCGGTTCAGAGGGTGACAACCCCTCCCGGAACAGGGGACCCGGGGGAGCTTTATGACGCTTTTGTGTCGGCCCTTACCGACCGGACGCGAGTGCTGTCTTTCAGCCACCTGTCCAATGTCTCGGGCATAAGGCTGCCCGCGAAACAACTTTGCGCCGTGGCCAGGGAGCGAGGCATCCTTACCCTCGTGGACGGCGCCCAGACCTTCGGCTTTCTCGACCTGCATCTCCGGGACCTCGGCTGCGATTTCTTCACGGGCAGCTCCCACAAATGGTTCGTTGGACCGAAGGAAGCGGGTCTCCTTTTCGTCAGAACCGAGAGCCAAGATCGACTTTGGCCCTCAGACGTGGGTGTAGGTTGGGAAGGAGCCGAGGCCAACGGGGCCCAGAAATTCGAGAACATGGGCCAGCGGGACGATGCCGCGGTGGTGACCATGGCGGCGGCTGCAGCCTTCCATGAGGCCATTGGTCCCGCCGCCATCGAAGCACGTGTCACGGCTCTGGCCTCAGCCCTGAAGGATCGCCTTTCCGAGTCCATCCCAGGGGTTCGCTTCCATACCCCTCGAGATCCGGCGCTGGCCGGCGGGGTCGTGGTCGTCGCCCTCCCAAACGGCAGTCACCGAGAGATCTTCGAGGCCCTGTATGAGACTCACAACCTGGGGTGTGCTTCCATGGGTGGGGCCTTCGACGGGATTCGCCTGTCCCCACACCTCTACAACACCATGGAAGAGGTGGACATCGCCGTGGAGGCCGTGGCCTACCATGCCTAGGCTCCGGAGGGGCTGACCCATGGCCAACATGCCTCTGGTATCGGTGATCCTGGGGGAAGTGATCTTCCTCGGTTTGCTATGGGCCGCCTGGATCTCCCGAAAGGAGGAGGAGCCTCAAGCCTCAGTCCGACTGGGACTTGTGTCTTTGGCCGTCCTGGCTTTGTTCTTGGCCCCGACGTTTCTTCCGCCGGAATTGGGCCCATGGCTGGGGTTCTTCCTCGTGGTGAGTGTGCTGGCGGTCGGGCTGGTGTTTATTCTGCCCATTCGCGGGGAGCGGCTGGTTGTTCTGGGGGAGCCGGTGCGGGGGGTGGACGAACGGGACATCATGTTCTCGAGGGCGACTCTCGTTCCAGGGACGGCCAGATTCGAGGACTACTACCGCTCCAGACCGCACGTGAAAGCCCTCGACGATGAGTTCAGGGCTGTTCCTGGACTTCTCTCTCCGGGATCGGCCCACTTCCACAGGGAGGGTTTCGCGGCGGCGGACGCGGCGTTTTGGACCATCGAGCTGCTGCGCCCCTTCGTGGAAGGCGGAGGGTCGGGTTGGAAAGAAGGAGGGTCTCCGGAGCCGGACGAAATTGGGTGTTCGCCGGCTGATCCGCCGCCCACGAAGCTGGGTGGGGAGTTGGGCGGGGACCCAGGCCTCTTGGAGCGGGGGCCACGGGATCCGGCGGAGATGAGTCGGTTTCTGAAGGAATGGACGTTGAAGATGGGTGCCCATTCGGTAGGAATCACCCAGCTGCAGGAACACCACCTCTACACACATGTGGGTCGGGGGCCCGACTACGGGAAACCCGTGGAGTCGGACCATGGCTTTGCCCTGGCCCTGACCGTGGAGATGGACAAGGAGATGGTGGATCGGGCCCCCCGGAGCCCAACAGCCATGGAATCGGCCCTCCAGTACCTCCAGGGCGGGGTGATGGCAGTCCAGGTGGCTGATCTCATCCGCCGGCTCGGATACCGGGCGAGAGCCCACGTGGACGGGAACTACAGGGTCATCTGCCCGCTCGTGGCCAAAGACGCTGGCCTGGGGGAGTTCGGGCGGATGGGCCTGCTCATGACACCCAGGCTGGGGCCCCGGGTCAGGATCGCCGTCGTCACCACCGATCTGCCCTTGGCGGTGGACCAGGCGTCCCCCGATCCTACCGTGGCGGACTTTTGCGTGAGCTGTAAAAAGTGCGCGGATTGTTGTCCCAGCCGGGCCATCTCCTTCGAGGACGCAGAGGAAGACGGAAATGGCGTCCTTCGATGGACAATAGACCATGAGGCCTGCTTCACCCTCTGGGGTCGCTTAGGGACCGATTGTGCTCGTTGTATGGCGGTTTGTCCGTACTCTCATCCGGATAATGCCTTGCATTCCGTGGTCCGATGGGGGATCCGTGAGAACGCCCTCTTTCGCAGGGCCGTATTGTCCATGGACCATCTGCTCTATGGCCGGCGTCCGTCGCCCAAAGCGGACCTGGAATGGATGCGGTTCACTGAATCCGGAGCCACGGTCGAACGTAAGGAATCTGGGGAGTAGCCCTTTCGGGTACATGGAATGAGGAGAACCGACTAGCTGTGGGAAACGACGACGCGAAGAAGAGACGCTATTCGGAGGAAGAGTTCGCCCTCATCCTCCGAAAGGCATCGGAGATCCAGGTCGCCGATGGCTCTCAGCCCGGAAAGCCGGGCCCCGGGGGGCTCACCCTGGATGAGATCAGGTCCATCGCCGGGGAGGCGGGCATCGATCCGGACGCGGTCACCAGGGCCGCATCCATCTTGGGAGCCCTCGAATGGGAGGAGAAATCCGGTCTGGCCGCAGCAATCTTCGGAGGTCCGGACAAATACCACCTGGACTGCGAGATCCCCGGATTCCTCCCACCTGAGGAGATGGGCAGGATTCTGGAGGGGATCCGCCGGGCCGCCGAACACCAGGGGGAGGCGTCCGAGGTGCTGGGTGGCGTGGAATGGAAGACGGTGGGCGAACTCAGCGCCATCAACGTGAACATCTCCCCCCGAGGCGACAGCACCTCCGTGCAGATCGTGGGGAACCGGGGCGCCGCCGGGGGCGTGACCTTCATTTTCCCAATGATGGGCTCCGCCGTCCTGGTGGGCATTCTGGGCGCCAGCTTCGAGCCCACGTCGGCGTTGGGCATCATTTCCCTGGTCACCGGGACACTGGGGGCAGGATTCCTGACCGCCCGTGCAATCTGGGCCTCCAGCTCCCGGAAGTTCCGGAACCGGCTCACCCGAATGATGGACAGCGTCTCCAGGGCGGTGGAGCGGACGACCCTTCCTCCGGCCAAGGAGGAAGACACCTAGGGGGCACCCACGCCCCCTGGCCATCCGAGAGCGCCGCCTCCACTATTCCCTCCTTCGTTTCCATTACATCGGAGGATCTCATGGTGACGCCTCGTCGGTTGTTTCCGATCCTTGTTCTTCCGCTCCTCGCCCTTTTGGCCTGCAAGGGGCCCGGACCTTCCCTCCCCCTGGATTACCCGGACGCCTTCAGATCCGATCACACGGACGATTATTTCGGCACCGCGGTAACTGATCCGT
This sequence comes from Gemmatimonadota bacterium, assembly GCA_013043565.1. GTDB lineage: Bacteria > Gemmatimonadota > Gemmatimonadetes > Longimicrobiales > Gaopeijiaceae > JABDNZ01. The sequence continues at coordinate 7,769 of JABDNZ010000025.1, forward strand.
ACCGGTGGATGGAAGACCTCGAAGCCCCGGAGTTGGCGGAATGGGTGGAAGCAGAAAATAGAATTGCTGTTCCAATTCTTGACGGAATGCCCGACCACGCAGGCATTCAGGATCGTCTCACCGAGCTCTGGAACTACGAACGATTCGGGATTCCAAACAAAGAAGCGGGCCTGTATTTCTTCACCAGGAACGATGGCCTCCAGGACCAGGACGTGGTTTTTGTGTCCGAGACCCTGGACGGGGACGCTCGGGTCCTCATTGATCCAAACGGGTTCAGTGAGGACGCCACCATTGCCCTGGCGGGAATGAGCGTCAGTCCTGACGGGCGGTTCATCGCCTACGCCACCTCAGACGGCGGGACGGATTGGAACACCTGGCACGTGAGGGAAGTGGAGACCGGGGAGGATCTCCCGGACGTGGTCTCCCACACAAAGTTCACCTCGGCCTCCTGGCTTCCCAACGGATCCGGATTCTTCTACTCCCGGTATCCGTTGGGCCCGGATGGAGAGGGGGACGGCCAGGCCCAGGTGAAGATCTACTTTCACGAGGTCGGGACCGACCAAAACGAGGACGACCTGGTGTACGCCCTCGAGGACTCGGAGAGCCGGAACCCGTACGGGACGGTGACGGAGGATGGTCGATACCTCATCATCGAGATCTCGGAGGGTTACAACGAGAACGGTGTGTACTATCTGGACCTGGGAGCACCCAACGGCCGAGTAGTCCGGCTTTTGGACACCTGGGACGCCCTCTATTCATTCATCGGAAACGACGGACCTGCCTTCTACTTCCAAACCAACAAGGACGCGCCGAAGAATCGCGTCATTGCCATCGATATCCGGAGCCCGGACCCTTCGGAGTGGCGTGAGATCATTCCGGAAGCGGAAGAGACCCTGAGCTCGGCCTCCTACGTGGGGGGGGTTCTGGTGGGCCGCTATCTGCAGGACGCAAAAACCCTGATCCGACTCATCTCGATGGAAGGGGGCCTGATACGGAACGTGGATCTGCCCGGAATCGGGACGGCGGGGGGATTTGACGGACATGCCGACGATCCCGAAACCTTCTACTCGTTCCAGAGCTACAC
>JABDNZ010000027.1 GCA_013043565.1 Gemmatimonadota bacterium
CTGTAGCCGATCGTACCATTCGACGATTTCTACGGGAGTCATGGGAAAGGTGCGGAGGTCGGCAACCGCGCCCCGCCCGGTGAACAGTCTGAAATTCGAAAGATCAGGCGGGATCAGGAACACAGCCTCAGGGTCCGTGTTCGACCGAATCCAGTCGAAGGCCTCCCGTTCGGCCCGCTCGGCTTCGGTGAGGGCGACCAGGTTGAGCTTCTCCGGTTCGTCGGAGCGGTTGTACGCCAGCAAGCCCAGGGCGGCAGTGCTGAGCATTACCGCCGCCAGAGTCGCTGCCTTTGTCGATGGGGTGGAAGCTGCCTCCGGCGGCCTCGATTTCCGGAGAACCAGAAGGCCCGAGAGGGTCAACAAGAGGAGCGGCACGAGAAGCTGGGATGAGGCTTCCAGCGATACCAAGCCCCACCGATAGGCAAGGAATCTGGCGAGCACCAAAACCGCGAGGCCCGTCCCGACAACCCTTCCCCGCTCCAGGCTTCCTCTCGAGCTCACGGAGGCCGCCCATCGGTTCGTGACTCCGACGATAAAAACCAAAGCGCAAACCCAGACCGAAAAGGGAGCCAGCCTCCACACAAAGAGTCGGGATACGGTCTCTGAAAAGAGGACCGTGGTGAAGAAGGCGGCTACCCAGATCATCCCGAACATTCCCAGGAGTAGCCCCCTCCACCGGTGCCTGTCCTCAGTCCCGTTCATGGCCGGACCGAGCCAAAGAAGACCCAGGGCATGCCAAGCGGCGAGCGGGAGAAACCAGATAAGGAAGGTCCTCGGGTTGTAGTGATGCGGAAGGGCGAAATCGTAGAAGATGTAGGAAGCCAGCTCCGCCGTGGCTTCCGGGACCTCTGCAAGAGCCATTTCCAGGAACAGAGGCAGGGATACCAGGAATATGACAAGGCTCGGTAGCAACACTCTTACACCCGGTCCCGCCATCTCTCGAAGTGTTCGGGCCGAGAGTCGACCCTTTCTCAAATGGGAGAGGGCCAAGGCGACGCCGAAGAGGCCGATGTTCAGCGGCAGGAAGTTGGCGTGGAAGATGCCTGCCACGCCCAGAGACAAGCCCGCCTTCCACTCCGAACCCCGGACAAACCACCAGAAAGCGCCAATGGTCAATGCCGTGCTGATGGAAGATGCCTGAAGCTCAGCTCGGAAAAGGTAGGAGGCAGCTGCGCTGGTGAAACCATCCGTCGCTGCAAAGAGGAAGAGGAAGAGCGCCCAGGGAAGATAGGCGTTCCAGCCCCTCGAGTACCTGGTCGTCCAGATCCAAGCGAACCCCAAGGAAACCGCGATGGCAACCACGTTTCCCAGCGCGAGGCCCCAGGGGAGAACCCCCATCCGCTCGAGACCCGCGACCAGCCAGGTGTAGGCCCAGTGGTAGTGGATCGTGTTGTTGAACCACCAGTCAGCCTGGAGAAAGGTCGGGTCGACGATCCGGAGGCCCGGGGGGACGTAAACGATCTGGTTACTCCCCGCCCATCCATAGGAAAGGCCGAAGCCGGCCCCGGCCAAAACCGAAAAGAACAGAACCGGGAGGCTCTTTCGAAGTGGGACTCCGGCTCGGCCTATCTGCAGGTTCATTCGGAGGTTCACCGGCGCGTCCGTTCGAGGAGGTAAAGGATCAAGCCGGGCACACCCCCCACAACGATCAGAAGGTACCAGGTGAGACCGAGGGTTACGGAGAGCTCCGGATCAACGCCGTATTGACCCAGGATTGCTATGAAGGAGGTCTCGCGCACCCCCAGGCCGCCGATGCTGACGGGGACCATCGTGATCAGGGCGACCAAGGGAACGGCCAGAAGATAAACCAGAAACCCAAGGGGGAGATCAAGTGCAATCCCCAGGAAGTAGATGGCCGAGATGCTTATGAGATGGATGAAGACCGAGAGAAGAACGGCTCCGAGGAAGGTTGGGAGGTGGTCGCGGAACATGGAGATTCCGAGGAACGTGTTCTCGAGACGGGCCTGAGCTTTGGCTCCCACAACCCGGAATAACGCGTGTTGGAAGCGCTTCAATAATGAGGGAGTCAGAAGAACCAGGTTGGCCAGGAGATACCCCAGGAGTAGGGCTCCGACCACGGCCAGCAGGAGAGGCTTGTCCGGGCCGATGTCGGCCACTAGGGCGGCGGCTCCTCCGAGAAGGATCAGACCGCCAACGCCGGCATTCCGGTCCATCAGGGTCGATACGGACGGAAAGGAGATGTGGCCGGAGTGTTTGGTCAGATAGTACCCTCGCACGAGGTCCCCACCCACGAAGGTCGGGAGGAATGCGTTGAAGAAATTCCCTATGAAGGAGAACCGGATATATGGAGACCAGCCTGGGTCGAGGCGCAGAGGGTGGGCCAGAAGGGCCCAGCGGAGGCCACCGATCGCCTGCATAAGGACCCAGCAGAGAATCGCCGCCAGGACCGGCAGAGCGGTGACCCCCGCCATCCGGCTCAGGAGGTTCTCGACATCAACTTTGCTGAGAGCATACCAGAGGAAGCCTGATGTGACCGCCAGCTTCCCAAGCCTCAGGAGCCAGGATCGCATTAAGAGTCCACTCTGTCCCGACTGGATGGGATGGCCCTCGCCGGGGTCCCGGCAACCGTGGTTCCGTCCGGCACGTCTCGCACGACCGTCGCCCCGGCTGCGACGATGCTCCCCGACCCCACCCGAATGTCCTGGATGACCACCGCACCTGCTCCAACATGGGCTAGGTCCCCTACGGTGCACCCACCGCAGAGGGCGGCCGCGGGGGCCAGATGCACATGATTCCCCACCTTCGTGTCGTGATCCACGCAGGAACCCGTATTCAAGATCGTGTTTTTGCCGATCAGGCTCCCGGTTTGGACGATGACCCCCGCCATGACCTGAGCCCCTTCGCCCAGCTCTGCCTGTTCTGAGACGACGGCGGAGGGATGGACCAAAGACGGAAGGGAGAATCCGGTGGATTCCACAATGTCGAAGAGCCTCTTTCGTGGACGGTTGTTTCCCGTTCCCCCGAGGCCAACCGTCGCATTCCCGACGCCGCTCGCGAGGACTTCTTCGAGAATGGAGTCGTCGCCCAGGACCGGAAGCCCGAACTGACGGGATCCTGCCGGGAGGGCCGGATCGACGAGGCCGACGACCTCGAACCCATCGGTACATGCGATCAGATCACACAAGACCTTGGCATGGCCTCCGCCTCCGACGATCACAATCCGGGGTTTCATCGACTCGCCCCCATCTCCCAGAACTCCTGGATGCACCCGCACACTGCTTGAATGTCCGCATGGGACAGACCGACACTGCAAGGAAGATTGAACATGGTCCGGACTGCCCTCGGAACCACCTCGATCCGGTATGAATACTCATGTTCGTACATCGGCAGCTCGTGCATCGGTCTCCAGATCGGCCTGACCTGAATCCCTGCTTTTAGCAGGTGGTCCATGAGAGCTTCGCGAGACCTCTCCGGCACCTGCAAAGTATAGAACCAGCAGTTGCTCCTCGTCTCCGGAGCCTCTCCCAGCAGCACAAAGGTTTCGATGGATCGGAGGGCCTCCCGGTAGGAGGCGAGGTTCCTCCTCTTGATCTCGATGAACTCATCGAGTCTCTCCATTTGGGCAACACCCAAGGCTGCCAGGACGTTCGGCAGCCGGTAGTTGAATCCCACCCGGTCGTGGTCATACGAAAAGGGGTCGGTTTTTGCCTGGGTGCTGAGATGTTTTGCGAGGTCCGCCCAGGACGGCTCGTTGGTGACCAGCATCCCTCCGCCGCCCGTGGTCACCAGCTTGTTCCCGTTGAAGGAGAAGACCCCGACGTCACCGAGTGTACCGGTCTGGTGCCCGCGGTAGGTCGACCCAAGGCTCTCAGCGGCGTCCTCGATGACCTTCAAACCGAGCTCCCGGCAAAGTTTCACCAAGGGATCCATCTCGGCCGGATGCCCGAACACATGCACGGGAACCACTGCACGGATCCGCCTGCCAGTGTCCCGGTTGAGGAGATCGCCGTTTCCGGCTCGTCTGGTTCGTGTGGTCAAAAACTCTGTGAGCTTTTCCACGTCCAAACAGAGCGAAGTTTGATCACAGTCCATGAAGACCGGGAAGGCGCCGACGTACCTCACTGCGTTCACGGGGGCGATGAACGTGAGGGCCGGGACGACCACTTCGTCACCGGGTTCCACTCCGGCAACCAGAAGAGCGATCTGAAGCGCACAGGTACCGTTCACCATGGCCACGCCATGGTCCGCGCCGACGTAGGTCCTCAGGGCCTCTTCGAATCGGGTTACGTACCCGCCGGCCGATGACACCCACCCGGTGTCCAGGCACTCTTTCACGTAGTCCCATTCGTTGCCCGCGATCTCCGGCACCGAGAGGGGAATGTCGAAACTCCCTTTCACGCTATCGGGCATGGGTGGCTCCGGTCAGGCTCGTCTCCCGGACCTCCAGGGGGGCGTCTGGCTCAAAACGAGAAAGCCACACGAAGCGAGCGGTGGATAGCAGGACAGTAAGGACCAGGAGGATGGCGGGGAGCCAGCCGACCTGGAGTCCCACTAGAACCGAGGCCGTGAGGCCCAGGGCAGCCCAGAAGGTCATCCGCGCAGGGCTCATCATCGCAAGAATGCCGTCGAGCGAGAGCCGGACCAATCGAGTGATGGTGAACTTGCTCTCCCCGTATGCCCTGTCCGCGGAATGAATGGGGACGAAGTCGATCTTTTTTCCCTTCATGGCTGAGAAGTTCAGCCGCAGGAACCTGGACCAGCGTGTGTTTTCAGTCAGAGCGGATTTTGCCTCTTTGGAGAGGAGCCGGAAGTAGACATTCTGCTTTTCCAGACCGACACCGGTGAGGACCCGGGTGGCCAAGTTATGAGTCCAGGCGCCTAACCTGCGAACGGGTGGCCTACGATTTTGGGGCATGCGTACACCCTGGACCACGTCGGCTCCCCCCAGGAACCGCCCGACCATCTCGGGGATCACCTCCACCGGGTGCCCGCCGTCCACGTCCATGGCTATGACACAATCGCCGCCGGAACGTTTCAGCCCGAAGAGCAGAGCTGCGACCTGTCCATGCCCCCTTACCAGGAGAACGTAATCAACCTCTTCGTGGATATCGGCCAGCTCCCTGAGCTTGTCCCGGGTCCCATCCGTACTGCTATCCTCGATGAAGAGGATCCGATAGTCGCACCCCTCCGGCCACTGGAGGGTGGATAGACCGTCAACAAACCTCGGGAGGTTTTCCACTTCGTTGCAGACGGCGACGACGATGTCGACGGAGCACCGATCAGTTGCCATCGTCCTCCCGGAAGTGGTTCTCATAGGCATCTTGAGCTTTCTGGTAGTCGTCGAAACGCCCGATATCCAGCCAGTACTCGTTCAGCTCGAATTTTACTACGGGCTCTTCTCGGGCCAGGAGGTCGTTGATCAATTGGTCCATGTTGTAGTGCGTTTCGGGCGGAATAACCTTGAAAAGCTCCGGTGTCATCACATAGATCCCAGCGAGGATCCACGTCACCAGGTCCGGTTTTTCCTCCACGCCCGTCACCCGGTCTCCGTCAAAAAAGATGTTCCCAAACTGAAAGGGGGTCAGGAGCTTTTTGATAGCCACGGAAAGGCCGCCGCCCTTTTCCACAGCGAATCGATAGAATTCGCTGAAGTCGGCAGAGGTCAGGATGTCACCGTTCAGAACCAGGAAGGGCTCGGTGAGGCGGTCGCGTAGAAGGGTGAGTGGCCCCACCGTGCCGAGGGGTTCTTCCTCCTTGCTCACCGACAAGTCGACACCGTATTTCGACCCGTCCCCCAAGAACCGCTCGATGTAATCCGCTTTGTAGTTCGTGGCGACGAATACCTCCCTGAACCCGGAGGCGGCAAGGCGTTCGATCTGGATCTCCATGATCGCCTTCTCACCGAGTGGGAGGAGCGGTTTGGGAATGGCCTCGGTGAACGGCCGAAGGCGCATTCCTAGGCCCCCTGCCAGGATCACTGCTTTCATGCGGACTCTCCGGGAAGATGGGTTGGACCGCTACCTGGAAGCGATCGCACCAGGTCGCTACGGTCAAACCGTGTAGATGGATGGCTTATAGTCATCGAGATGTTCGCGGACGAAGCCGATGGTCTTTTCAAGGCCACTGCGAAGATCGTGCTCCGGTCGCCAATCCGTGTGTTTCTGGAGTCGGGTGTTGTCACACACCAGACGTTCGACCTCACTGTCTTCGGGCCTCACCCGCTCCGGGTCCGTAATGATCTCCACATCCTCCCGGAGCAAGGCCAGGATCTGCCCGACCAGGTCCCGCACGCTGATCTCGCTATTCGTCCCGATGTTTGTGGCCGAGCCCAGGAAAGCGTCACAGCAGGCCACCTCAACAATGCCGCCGGCGGTATCTCGGACGTAGGTGAGATCCCGGGTCGGGTCCAGGTTTCCGAGCTTCAGCGTACGATGCCCGGCGAGGACCTGCGATATGATGGTGGGGATGATGGCCCGCGATGATTGGCGAGGTCCGTAGGTGTTGAATGGCCTGGCGATCGTGACCGGAAGGCCAAAGGACATATGGTAGCTGAGCGCCAACTGGTCAGCTGCCACCTTCGTCGCGGCATAGGGAGACTGTCCCACGGGGGGGTGTTTTTCGTCGATCGGCACGTACTGGGCGGTACCATAGGTTTCGCTGGTGGAGGTGACCAACACCCGTTCATAGTCCAGGAGCCGGGCGGCCTCGAGGACGTTGTAGGTTCCTTTGATATTCGTATCGAGGTAGGCATGAGGGGACAGGTATGAATACGGTATCCCTATAAGGGCAGCCAAATGTAGGACACTCCGGCAACCCTTCATGGCCTGGTTAATC
>JABDNZ010000028.1 GCA_013043565.1 Gemmatimonadota bacterium
GCCCGGATTTCCCCAGGATGCTGGTTATCGAAGTGCAGCACCCCACGCCGTACTACGATGATTCTTACGCCGTGAACTCGGAGAATAACGGGCCGTACGGCGACGCAATCACCTACGAGTTGATTCCTTACATCGAGGAGCAGTTCAGGGGGATCGGAGAAGGTTGGGCTCGCTTCACCTATGGTGGCTCCACTGGGGGATGGGAGGCCTTGGCCGTCCAGATCATGTATCCCGACGAGTACAACGGTGCATACGGAGCCTGTCCGGATCCCATCGACTTCCGAGCGTATGAGCTGGTGAACATCTACGACGATCGGAACGCCTACAAGATCGACCGGGAATGGGGGACCACGTATCGCCCCGCCCACCGTGACTGGCTCGGCCACATCACTTCGACAATCGAGCAGGAAAACCACCTGGAGTCCGTGCTGGCTTCGAGGGGTCGCTCCGGGGGCCAGTGGGATATCTGGCAGGCGGTGTACAGCCCGGCAGCGGAAGACGGCTACCCGACCCCCATCTGGGACCGGATAACGGGGGAGATTGACAAGGATGTGGCTGAGTTTTGGAAGGAGAACTACGACCTTCGTCATATCATGGAGCGGGATTGGGCCACGCTCGGTCCGAAGCTCAGGGGAAAGATCCATATCTACGTTGGGGATATGGACAACTACTACCTGAACAACGCCGTCTACCTTGCAGAGGAGTTCCTGGAGAGCACCACCAACCCTTACTACGCTGGAGAGATCGACTACGGGGACCGGTTCGAGCATTGCTGGAATGGGGACCACGACGTTTCCAACGCCATCTCCAGGCTCCGCTATGTCCAGATGTTCGGGCTGGACTGGGCCGAGGAGGTCTGGGGTAGGGCGCCGGCTGGAGCCGACCTGACAAGCTGGAGGTACTGAGGGCAGCGGGAAGAGCGTCCTCCCGGTAGCGCGGATTCTTGGAAGGGGGTGTCCTGTTCGGAGGACACCCCCTCTTCTCATGGGCGGAGTTCTGATCGCGCCACGGACCGATACAATGGTCTTTTCTGGTGCTTCTATGGTCTGTAAGTAACTGATCTACAACGTCTTAGGGACCTGGGCCTCTGGCTGTCCATCCATGGACGACCCATTCCCGAGCCCGATCGAAAAACGGGTATCCCCTTTGCATTTCCAGATGGCAGTCGGGCCTGTCGGGCCCTTTGACTTGTTCTCAGGGGAGGAACGAATGTTATCCCGGGCTACCGTGCTCACGATGCTGGCTCTGGTTTCCATTTCCTCGAACTTGGCGGGGCAGGAGGACTGGTTTGCTCGTCCTCGGGCCGATGTCGGGGTCAACTTCATCCTCAGCGATCCGGTGGGTGAGTTCGACCACTTTGTCGGCATGGGGGCCGGGGCGGATTTCTTCGGCCGGCTTCCCATGGACCCCATGGGGTTCCTCAGCCTGAGGGCAGATCTCGGTTTCCTCATCTACGGCTACGAGTCACAGAGGGTGTGCTTCGAGGGGGTGGGATGCCGAGTCCAGGCCCGGCTTCAGACCACCAACAACATCTTCTTCGGCGGAATCGGGCCGGAACTGGCGATTCCCTTGGAGCGGGCGCGGCCGTATGTGCATGCCTTCGTCGGCTTTTCGTATTTCAACACCACTTCGAGCCTGGAGGATCTCTGGGGGAACGACTCGGATTTCAACACCGAGAATTACGGGGACGGGACGATGTCGTGGGGATTGGGTGGTGGCCTGGAGATGAACCTGAGGCAGGGTAGGGTGCCCATCGACCTCAACCTCGGCTTCCGATATCATCGGAATGGCAGGGTGGAGTACCTCACCAAAGGGGACATCGTGGATAACCCCGACGGAAGCGTTACGATGTACCCGGTTTCAAGTGAAGCCAATCTGATGGCCTACCATATCGGAGTATCCATCGGCATCCCGAGGGGCAGGGATCACTACTGAGGCCGAACAGTGGACGTTCAGGTTTTCGGGGTCCAGAAAAGCGCAGACACACGGAAAGCCCTCCGCTTCTTCAAGGAGCGGAGGGTCAACGTTCATTTCGTGGATCTGAAGGTTCGCGCCGCATCAAAAGGCGAGCTGACCCGATTCGTTCAGAAGTTCGGCGTCGACGGGATCCTTGATAGGGATTCCAAGAGGTTCGCCTCCATGGGACTCGGAGTCGCCCTTTACTCCGACAAAAGGTGGCTGGAGATCCTGGCCGAAGAGCCCCTTCTCCTGAGGATGCCCCTGGTACGAAACAAGAACCTCCTCAGCGTCGGATTCGCCGAGGAGGTTTGGAAGGAGTGGATGGGCTGAGACTCCGGTCTGATCCGGAGCGGTCGTGTCAGCCCCCCTTTCTCGGCATGGGGGGCTTTTGATCGGCCGGCACAGGGGAAACGTAGGGTTTCCCTTCGGTTTTTTCGTCAAAGAATACCCGGGCTGCCTTCACTAGATCAGGATCCAGGAGGAGGTCCACTCCCGTGAGGGCCAGGACTTTCGCTGCCACCTCGGCCCCTTTCACCGACCCTTCCGTTCCATGGGAAGCCGATGTTGCCCAGCTGTGCCAGGGGATCCCCGCGGCGGCGGTGGTGACGTTGAGACTCACCACAGGCGTTATGCGGGACACCTCCGCCACGTCCGTGGACCCACCGCCCGGTGGCTCCACTTCATCCTTGAGGGGTTTGGGATCGGCTTCCAGCCCCTTTTCCTCGATTCCGAGGTAGGCCTGGAGTGCCTTGGCGAAGGCTTGGTCCTCATCGGTGAACTTCGGACCGCCTACGTACTCCAGGTTAGCCTGCATGGCCTCCTGGAGGGGGCGATTCAACAGCATCGAATGTACGCCGGTCAGGAGGGTCACCTTGTGTTCGGTTGCGGTGGCCAGGGCGGCCCCCTCGGCGATCTTCAGAAGCCTGTCGTAGTAACCG
>JABDNZ010000040.1 GCA_013043565.1 Gemmatimonadota bacterium
CGGAGATCACCACCGACCCCACCATGACGGCGAAAACCTCGGTCATCCCGACAACCGTCAGGATGGAATCCACGGAGAAAAGGAGGTTCATGCCGACGATGACCGCCACCACCTCCCCGAAGCTCTCCGTCTCCTTCACCTCTTCCTCCAGCCCTTTGGCTTTGACACGAAGCTCCTTCACGCCCTTCCAGATCAGGATCAGGCCGCCGAGGAATAAGACGATGGCTTTGACGCTGAGGGATGCCTCGATCCTGAGATTGGGCAGGAGTTCGGTATCGAGCGTCATGAAGGTTTCGGTGGCGACGGTCAGGAGCCAGCTGACCAGGCCGAGGAGGATGATCCGGAAGACCATGGCCAGGATCAAGCCCACCTGAATGGCCAGGCCCTGCTTTTGGGGAGGGAGCTTGTTGGCCAGGATCGTGATGATGATGAGGTTGTCGGCCCCTAGAGCCACCTGGATGAGCGTGACGGAGAAGAGGGCGGCCCAGAACCCCGGGTCGGTGAGAAGATCGATCATGGGATGGTACCCTGAAAACGGTTCGTCCCGTGGGGCCACGGCCGGGAAGCGGACGCGGCACCGCATTTCTCAGCGGGAAGTTCGGGGAGGTGCGCCGGGGACGGCAAGGTCGAGGTCGGGTGGGATGGGGCCGAACCTCCCCAGTATGTCCGGGGCGGCCCAGGGCACCACGTGCCTTTCGGCTCGGGAGAGGTCTATTGCGAAATGCGAGTTGGAGTGAATTGCAGAATGCGGCTGTCGGTCGTCCGGGGAGGCCGCGGTTTGCGCCTTCGACCTTCGCCCAGCGACTTTGGTTCCATGTACTCCCGCTGTCTGGTCTGTCGCGCCCCCTTCCCGGAAACGGGCGCTCTGGAGAACCTGCCCCGGGGCGACCGAGTGGCCTACGACCCCGGGAAGGGTCGCCTCTGGCAGGTCTGCCGGTCGTGCCGACGGTGGAGCCTGGTGCCGCTGGAGTCCCGTTGGGAGCCTCTCGAGGAACTGGAGGGCCTGGTTTCGGGCGGAGCAAAGCTCCTTTCCAGAACAGACCATATCGGGCTCTTCAGAGTTCGCTCGGTCGAAGTCGTTCGGATTGGGCCGGCCGAAGTATCCGAAGAAGCCTGGTGGCGGTTCGGACGGCAGCTTCCGGACCCAGGACGCGTCAGTCGTTGGGCACCACCCCTCTACCGACGTCTCCGGTTCGGTAACTTGGCATGGGTGGGCCGCGAGGAATGCGCCGGATGTGGTTTCGAATTTACCACGCTCCCGTATTCGGACCTTTCGATATTGATCGTCGATCCGGGAGGTGACGACCCGTCCGACGGAGGACCGGGAACGGTCTCTCTCATTCGGCGGTGCCCACGGTGTAAGGACCCGGTCCAGGGCGGCCTCCGTCTACAAGGCGTCGAGGCCGAGTTGACATTGGCCCGGTTGATGGCGTTTCGGAACCACCTGGGGACGTCGCGGGTGACGGTGGAGGCCGCCGCTCGACTCTTGGAGGACCCGGATGGTCCCTCGGATCTCGTGCGGCTTCTTTCTCGTCACGGCCGTCCATTGGGGGACCTGCAACCGATAGGCCTCACGGCCCTGGAGGTCGTTGTCAGCGCTGCCCGGGAAAGGACGTTGATGCGGTTGGAGGCTGAGGCGCTCCAGGCCCGATGGCGGAGAGAGGAAGAGCTGGCCCGGTTGGTGGACGGGGAGCTGTCCCCCATCTCCCCGATGGGTGCCGTCCTCTGGAGACTCAGAGGAAAATCCGGGTCCTAGGCGAAATCGGGATCCAGTGACGAGGCTCGAGAAGCCTGGGCCGGGTCGGATCGGCCACCGGCCACCGGCCGGGCTGGACCGGCCACCGGCCCGCCTCAACTTCCCAGCCAGGGATCCCTTGTCTTTTCCAACCAGGGGGTCAGCTCGGTTTCCATGAGCTCCTTCACCAGATCGGGATTCCCGGCGGCGATGTTTCTCAGCTGGAAAGGGTCCGCGACGTTGTCGTGAAGCACGTAGGACACCTCTCCATCCCCGGTCTTTTCCACCGAGAGGGTATGCCGATGAGTTCGTACCCCCCTCCGTCCCAGAGCCGGCTCCCCGTACGGAATCCAGATGTAGAGTTGGGAGGTCGGCCGGGCCCCTGACCCGTCCTGAAGAATGGAGGCTCGGCTCACTCCCTCCGCGTCCGCAGGCACCGCTGCCCCGAGTCCCATCAGCTCGAGAAGGGTCGGGTAGATGTCCGGAGTGGAAAGGAGCAGGTTGTCCTGGCGGGGATCGATAGTGCCGGTCCAGCGAATAAGGACGGGCACCCTCATGGACTCCTCGTAGTGGTTGTTCTTACTGACCTGGTCATGGGAGCCGAGGCAGTTTCCGTGATCGGACGTGAAGACGACGATGGTGTCCTCTTCCAGGCCGGCGGCCTCCAGTTCGGCCAGAATCCTCCCGAACTGATCGTCCACGCCTGTGACCTGGGCGAGGTAGTTCTTCATGTGTCGCCTGGCCAACTGAGCGCCGGAGGTGTTCTCGGCAAGATTCACGTTGTCGCGATTCATCAAGTCCTCCGATGAAGCGTCCCCATACATCTCCAGGTAGCGTTCCGGCACCCGCTGATAAGGCATATGAGGCGGGTTCATGGAGACCACAAGCGCCCACGGCTGGTCCGGCGCCCGGTACTCGCCCCCTTCGTTCCGAATGAACTCGATGGCCATGTCGGCTTCGTGCTCCGGGCTCCACTGGTCCACTCGGGTCCGTTGGGACCGGGTGGCCGTCGTGGTCCAGTACTCTGGGTGGTCGTGGTTGTCGTAGGTGCCGTAGGCGTACCAAAAGTCGAACCCGTGGCGGCGCTCGGGAGGAGTCCACTCGTTCCAGGCGAAGTCATCCGAGTTGTTCGATGTGTCCACGTAGGGCTCGTAGGGAGAGTCCAGGTGCCACTTCCCGATATAGCCCAGGGAGTAGCCGTTCTCGCCGAGAACATCGGACCAGCAGTGGGCCTCCGTGGCCAACTGGTAGCCGTGCTCGGCACCGTTCGTGTTGCAGTTCGCCAAAACCCCATTGGAGTGGGGGTAAAGCCCGGTGAGCATCATTCCTCGGTAGGGACTGCAAACCGGGTAGTTGCTCACGGCCTGGGTGAAGGCCACCCCCTCTCCGGCAAAGCGGTCCAGGTTCGGGGTGATGACCGGGTCCTCCCCCATGAAACCCAAGGCCTGGCCTCGCATCTGGTCCGGGAACACGAAAAGGAGGTTGGGCCTTCTATCGACACCCGCACCGGCCTCGCACCCCGACAGGATCGTCGCCCCGGTTGCAGCCGCCAGGGAGGTCCTGATGAAGTCACGTCGTGTCGTGTTTGTCATAATGCGAGAATCTAGGTGGATAGTTCAGGCGGCGTCCAACCCGGTGCCCACCTTTGCCTTTTCCTCTCCGCCACCCCAAAATCCTCACTGACAGTTTCCGTTTGGCAGTACCTCCCCAGCGCCCGGAGGAGGATGTTGACCATGACGTTTTACCTGCCTGGAAGAATCAGCCGCCGTTCGTTCCTTGCCGGAGCTGCGGTCGCTCTTCCCGCCGCTTACTCCTTTACCCTCTCGGGATGCGGGCCGGGACCGGCCCCCGATGAATCGGGAGACTCCGATTCCTTGGATTCCCTGTTTCGGATTTCCCTGGCCGAATGGTCCCTCCACCGGGCCCTGAATGCAGGCGAACTGGACAACCTGGAGTTCCCGAGGGTCGCCAAGGAGGAGTACGGGATAGACGGAGTGGAGTATGTGAACTCCTTCTTCAAGGACAAAGCCGAGGACTTCACGTACCTGGCCGATCTGAAAACCCGTTGTGACGGCCTGGGCGTGACGAGCGTCCTGATCATGTGCGACGGGGAAGGGGCTATCGGGGATCCGGACGAAGCGGCCCGGACCCAGGCCGTGGAAAACCACTTCCGCTGGGTAGAGGCGGCCCGCTACCTCGGTTGCCACTCCATCCGGGTCAACGCCCAGTCCCAGGGGACACCAGAGGAGCAGAGAGATCTGGCGGCCGATGGCCTGCGTCGCCTTTCGGAGTTCGCCGATGGGAGGGAGATCAACGTGGTGGTGGAGAACCATGGCGGCCTGTCCTCCAATGGCGCGTGGCTCTCTTCGGTGATGCGAGCGGTGGACCACCCGCGCTGCGGGACCCTCCCGGACTTTGGCAACTTCAACATCGGCGGTGGGGAGACCTACGACCGGTACCTGGGGATCGAGGAGCTCATGCCCTTCGCGAAGGCGGTGAGCGCCAAGTCCCACATCTTCGATGCCGAAGGGAACGAAGCGGAGATGGACTTCACCCGCATCATGCGTTCCGTCCTGCAGGCCGGGTACCGGGGTTGGGTGGGGATCGAGTACGAGGGTTCGGAGCACTCTGAGCCCGAGGGAATTCGCCTGACCAAGGCCTTGCTGGAACGAGTTCGGGTCGCCTTGGCTCCAGAGTTCCAAACGGCCGCCGGATAGGGGCCCGGGGCCGCCGAATAGGAATACGGAATGGATCCAGCCACGCGTATCGCTCGAAAGATGGCAGCCCTGTCCGAAATGGGCTTCCAGCGCGTGGAATCCCCGGCTCTCCCTACGGATTCGACCCCGCTGCGTGATGGCCGGGTCAAGGTCACATGTAGCCATCCGTCCATGGGGACGTTGGTGTCCGTCACCGCGATCCACCAATCTTCCGATCTCATCCAGGAAGCCGCCGGGCTCGCCTTCAGAGAGATGAGGCGGGTGGTCGACCTCTTGAACCGGTATGAATCCTCATCGGCCCTCTCTTATCTGAACCGCGAGGGTGTCATCGTTGACCCGCCGCACGAGCTGACGGCCGTCATGGGGCAGGCGCGGTACTTCAACCAGGCCAGCCGAGGGGCATTCGACGCTACGGTTCAGCCCCTGGTGGACCTGTTCCGGACCAGTCTGGGAGCAAACCGTGCCGCCGAGCTTTCCTCGGATAGCAAACCGACCGAAGCGGACCTCCTCGAGGCTTTGGCCCTGGTGGATGGCCGGAAAGTCGAGGTCGGTGAAAAGCAGATCCGGCTTCACCACCCCGGGATGGGCGTGACCCTGGACGGGATTGCCAAAGGGTATGTGGTGGACAGAATCGCCCAAATCCTCAATCAACATGGACTCGACGATTTCCTGATCGATGCGGGAGGGGACATCCGGACTTCTGGTGTCAGGGAGGATGGGTGCCCGTGGAAGGTGGGGGTCCAGGATCCCCGGAAGCAGGGTGACCTTCCCGATGTCATCGGACTAACGAATGGGTCTGTCGCAACCTCCGGAAGCTACGAGATCTATTTCGATCGGGAGCGGACCCATCACCACATCGTGAGCGCCCTTACCGGGGCCTCACCTCAAACGAGCCAAAGCGTTTCCGTTGTCGCCCCCACCACTCTCGCCGCAGATGCCCTGGCCACCAGTGTCTTTGTCATGGAGCCCGAGCGGGGCGTGGTGTTTATCGAGTCTCTACCTCAGTGCGCTTGCCTTATCGTCGACGAACAAGGTCGGCAGTGGAGATCAAAAGGCTGGCGAAGCGCATCAGACCTTCCCACCCCCAAGGCAGGGAGCCCATGAACGGTGCATCCAAGAACCTGGCTGGCAAGTTCCCGGACTACGGGACGTTCCAGCTGATCGCGCTGGTGAGCATGAGGATGCTCATCGGTTGGCACTTCCTCTACGAGGGGGTGGCCAAACTCACGAATCCCTACTGGACTTCGGCAGGCTACCTCCAGGAGTCTAAAGGGTGGTTCTCCGAGAGGTTTGTCGACCTGGCGAACAACCAGTCGGCCCTGGGCCTGATCGACAACCTGAACCAGTGGGGGCTGCTCCTGATCGGCCTGGCCCTTTTGGTCGGGTTCTTCACCCGGACAGCGGCCTGGCTAGGAATCCTCCTCCTGGCCCTTTACTACCTGGCGGCGCCTCCGTTCCCGGGTTTGGAGTATGCCATGCCGGCAGAAGGCAGTTACCTGATCGTGAACAAGATCCTTATCGAGTTGGCGGCCCTCCTGGTGATCGTGGTCTTCCCCACGGCCCACCGCATTGGTTTGGACCGCATCATATACCGAAAGCGTTTTGTCGAAGCAGCTTGAACGGCCCTGACCAGCCGTGGGGCGTTACCAGGAGATAGCATCATGAGTGACGAGACCAAGACCAACGAGGAAGGTCAGAGCCCGGCCCCTGAGTCGGCCACACCGACCACCGAGGGGTCATCCGGGAACCCTAGTCGGAGAGACGTTCTGAAAGGACTGGCATCCGTGCCGGTCCTTGGGGTGTTCTTTGTCGGGTGGTATCAGAAAAAACTGAAAGCGGACGCCAAGCGGGAAGCCATCATGTCCGAGCTCGGGATCAGTGAAGGGGCTCCGGCCGTGATCCCGAATGCCATTTCCCGATCCCCCTCGGATCGAATTCGAGTAGGGATCATCGGGAATGGTGGAGAAGGGGAGTCTCTGGTGAGGAGCGCCGGATTCGCCCACCCCGAGTGGATCGAGAACCAGACTCAGGCTGCCGCCGAAAACCCGCGGAATCGGGGTCTCGCCACCTTCATGGCTCAGGACGACCTGAACATCGATCTCACTGCGGTCTGCGACGTCTTCGACGTGCGGGCCCAGCGAGGGTTGGACGCGGCCAACAATAAGGTTGGACCCACCGCGGAGAAGTCCACGACCCAGGCCAAGCGGTTCCTCCGCTACACGGACATGCTCGAGAGCGACGAGGTGGACGCCGTCCTCATCGCCACGCCGGACCACTGGCACGCCCAGATGTGCATCGACGCTGCTGCTGCCGGGAAGCATATCTACGTCGAGAAGGCCATGACCCGAGCGGAGGAAGAGACCCATCGGATGTACGATGCGGTGAAGAACTCCGACATCGTCTTCCAGCTCGGCCACCAGCAACGCCAGACCGAGAGTCATATCAAGGCCAGGGAGGTCGTCGAAGCCGGGATCCTGGGTGAGATCACGCTGGTGGAGACCACCACCAACAGGAACGATCCTTGGGGTGCCTGGGTGTGGGACATCCATGAGGAGGGGAACGAGAACACCATCGACTGGGCGCAGTTCGAAGGGCCGGCGCCCAACAAAGTCCCCTTCGACCTCGACCGGTTCTTCCGGTGGAGAAAGTACTTCGACTACGGCACTGGCCTATCCGGTGACCTGTTCTCCCACGAGTACGACGCTATCAACCAGATCCTGGATCTGGGGATTCCCAAAACCGCTGTAGCCTCCGGTGGCATTTACCACTTCAAGGACGGCCGGGACGTTCCCGACACCTGGCAAGCGGTTTTGGAATATCCGGACCGTGACCTGACTCTGGTCTACAG
>JABDNZ010000042.1 GCA_013043565.1 Gemmatimonadota bacterium
AGGTGTGGGTGTAGATCTGGGTGGTGGACAGGGAGGCGTGCCCGAGGAGTTCCTTCACTGCCATCAGGTCGGCCCCGGCATCGAGAAGGTGCGTGGCAAAGGAGTGCCGGAGTGAGTGGACGCTGAGGCCATGGTCCGCCGCGGTCCGTTCCAGGGCTTCCTGGACTCCTCTTTGAATGGACCGACGGGACAAGCGCCCACCCGATTTATTCACCAGGAGGGCCCTGGCACCTTCAGGGGCGGAAGCCCCCGCCAGGGCCTCCATGCGCCTCGGCTCGTATCGTTCCAGGGCGGAAAGTGCCCGACGGGTGAGGGGAACGATCCTTTCCTTCCTCCCTTTCCCCCGCACCTTGACCTGCCCCGCCTTCCGGTCCAGGCCGTTCACCTCCAGAGAATGGAGTTCGGAGAGGCGGAGGCCGCTCCCGTAGAGGAGTTCCAGGATCAGGAGGGTCCGGGTGCCCACAAGAGTATTCTCGGCGGCCCGGGCCTCTGCGACGACGAAGATGGCGTCCGTCTCCGTTCGGGAGAGGTGCCCTGGGAGCCGCTTTTCCGCCGTGGGCCCACGCACGGCTCTGGCGGGGTTCACCGGGAGGCGGTCTTCGAGGTGGAGGAAACGGAAAAAGCCTCGGACCGCCGACAGTTTTCGACTGATGGTCCGTCTTGAAAGCCCCCGCCGGAGACACCACCCGAGGAAGCTTCTCAACGTAAGGCGGTCCACCGCCTCCCATTCCCAGTCAGGAGTTCCCAGATACTCCGTCAAGAACTCGCTGAGGTCCCTCAGGTCCCTTTCATACGCGGCAACCGTGTGATGGGAAAGCTGCCGCTCATGGGTGAGCACCTTGAGATACTCGTCCACGACCGTAGGGCTTTTCAAGTTTTTTCCACCGCGTCAGAAAGCCAGTTTTCGAAGTCTTCCTGGGCCCTTTGGGCGAGCTTTTCCCTCTTCTTCTTTTTGTCCCGGATTCTCTGAGGCAGCGGATCCACCAGGCCCCAGTTCGAGTTCATGGGCTGGAAGTGGGCCGGCTTCGATTCCCTCAGGTATCGGTAGAGGCCACCCAGCATGGAGGTGGGCGGGGGCAGGGTGGCTGCCTGGCCTCGGAGGATCCTATCGAGGTTCAGGGCCGCCAGAAGCCCGCTGGCCGCCGATTCGGTGTACCCCTCTACTCCCGTGATCTGGCCGGCGAAGAGAAGGTCGTGGCGGTCCTGAAGGCCCCCCCAGGCCGTGAGCCGGGCCGGGAAGTTCAGGTAGCTGTTTCTGTGGATCGACCCCCAACGGAGAAACTCCGCCTCCGCCAAGCCGGGGATCATTCGGAAGACCCGACCCTGTTCTCCCACCTTCAATCGGGTTTGGAAGCCGACCAGGTTCCACATCTGCCCACCCCGATCCTCCCGGCGGAGCTGGACCACGGCATAGGGCCGAAGACCGGTTCTCGGGTCCTCCAGGCCTATGGGCTTCATGGGCCCGAACCTGAGCGTGTCCTCTCCACGTTCAGCCATGACCTCCACCGGGAGGCACCCTTCGAAGTAGGGTGCCGAATCAAAGTCATGCCCCTGGTGAAGATCCGCCTCCCTCAAAGCGGCCAGGAAAGCCAGGTATTCCTCCTGGTCCATGGGGCAATTCATGTAGTCGGAGTCCTCTCCGAACCGACCGGCTCGGAAGGCGATGCTTTCATCCAGGGACTCGCCGTGAACGATGGGAGCTATGGCATCGAAAAAGGAGAGGCTGCCTTCGCCCAAACGGCTCTGGATGGCTTTCGAAAGGGCGTCGGAGGTCAGGGGGCCGGTTGCCACAATCCCCGGGCCATCCGGAAGCTCCTCGGCTTCCTCCCTGACGACCTGGATCCCCTTGTCGCCACGGACGGCTTCCGTCATCCCCTGGGCGAAGAGGCCCCGGTCGACGGCAAGGGCCGAACCAGCCGGTACGCGAGTGGTGTCTGCCACCTGGAGGAGAAGAGATCCCAGAGAGGCCATCTCCCGCTTCAGTTGGCCGTGGGCGTTCCTCGGGTCCTGGCTTTTGAAGGAATTCGTGCAGACGAGCTCCCCCAGATTTTCGGTCTGGTGCGCCGGGGTGCCCCGAAGAGGCCGCATCTCCAGGAGCTGCACACGATGACCCCGACCGGCGAGAAAACGGGCGGCCTCACAGCCCGCCAGGCCTCCTCCGACGACTCGGATCGGATCAGCCACGGCCCCTCTTCCGCAGGGGCGAAGAAAGACTCATTCCTTCTTCTTTCCCCCCTTTGCCGAGGCTCCCTTCGCCGAAGCCCCCTTTCCGGAGGCCCCTTTGGCCGGGCCACCCTTTCCTTTCCCCCGAGAGGTCGAGCCCTTTTTGCCCTTCCGCTTTCCCTTCCGTTCTTCCGCCCTCAGAAGCAGGTCTACGGCCTCATCCATGGCCAGTTCCTTGGGGTCCACACCCTTGGGAAGGCTGGCGTTTAGTCTGCCGTCGGTGACATAGGGCCCGTAGCGCCCGTCGAGAACCTTGAGATCCACGCCGGAATCGGGGTGGGGCCCCAATTCCTTCAGCACCTCTCTACCCTGTTTGGTTTCCAGGAGCTTCAGAGCCTCGTCGAGCTCGATCTCGAAGAGGAGCACCGGAGATTTGAGGTTCCGATAGGTTCCCCCACGATGGACGTAGGGCCCGTACCTCCCGATCCCTACGGTGACCTCCTTCCCCGTCTTGGGATCTTCACCCAGGGACCGGGGCAGGGACAGAAGAAGGAGTCCGTAGTTCAAGCTCATTTCGTCCAGGGACATGCCCTTGGGGATGCTGACCCTTTTGGGTTTCTCTTTTCCGTCGCCGGTGCCTAGCTGGACGTAGGGGCCGTAGGGGCCGACCCGGGCCAAAACCGGAAGTCCCGACGCCGGATCCTCACCCAAGCTCCGCTCCTGGACTTCGGGAGCGTCCAAGGGTCGAGTGCTCTGGCATTCCGGGTATCCGGAGCATCCGAGAAACCGCCCGAACTTGTTCCAACGGACCTGCATGGGCCGCCCACAGTTCTCGCAGGTC
>JABDNZ010000044.1 GCA_013043565.1 Gemmatimonadota bacterium
CCTATACCGTCACCGAGAATGAGAAACAGCCCCCCCAAGGCGGAAAGGAGCCCGGCGATTCGCAGGCGGCTCTTTTGTGGCTGGGACCATGAGACCCCCATGAGGAAGAGGAAGGGGAGGACGGTCACCATGGTCCTCAGGTGCGGGGGGCGTCTGGTGGCGAACTCGAACCTAAGGGCTGGATCCACAAAGAGGCCGCGGTACAGGTCGTCGAGCCCGCCCTGCCATGCGTAAGGGGCCAGGAACGCCAGAACCGGAAGTGCCACGCCGAGGATGAACGGAAGGAAAAGGGATGTCGTATCCCTGAGTCTGGTGAGTGTTGTGGACGGGGGGAGCCTCCACTCCCTGATCACGAGCCAACCGCAAACGGCGGCCACGGGAAGGAGGAAGTGGACCAGCACCTCTTTCCCCGGCGTCCGGCCCACTACGGTCCAGACCAGAGCGACCAGAACCCCAGCGCTCACAGTGATGAGAACCGAGAAGACGCGGGTGCCGGAAGCCTCCTCCGCTGGGCGGTTCGTTACACGGGATTGCCCGAAGAAGGCCAAGGCCAGGAGGCATCCCGCCACAAGATAAAGCCCGACGATCTTGATGAGGATGGACAAACCTGCTGAAACGCCGGCCACGACCAACCATCTACGCTTTGGGTCCTCCAGGTATCGGAGGAGGCATGCCAAGGCAAAACTGGCGAAGAAGAGATTGAACCAGGACGGCATGGCCGCTGAGTAGCCTGGAATACTCCACGCCGCCGCCAGGAGTGTCACCAATCCCGCCAGAGGGGGGGTCGCAAACCGTCTCGCGCTCCAGTAAACGACCGGGATCCATACGACAAAAGCGGCGAAGAGCAGGAGGCGAAGAGTGAATAGGTCTACCCCGAGAACCCTGAATGCCGCAGCCCCTGCGATGGCCAACCCTCCGGTATAGACTTCGTCGTAATCCACGTGGGGCAACATCCCGCTCAACACGCGCTCGGCGCTCAACGCCAGCGTTCCCTCGTCGTGGGGGACCCACCCGCGGTCCAGATAGGTCCAGGCATAGACCGACGCGGTGAGCCAGATTGCGACGAACAGTATGGTCCGAGGAGAGAGTCTCGATGTCGGCATGGGTCGGTGTCAGAGCGAAGAAGATGCTGACTAGGGCCGGGGGTAGAAACTGCCGTGGTGAGATGGGTGTCGCAAGGCGGGGTGCGAGCCGGGGGATGGCCGCGAATCCCCACCATGCGGTTCGGGAAGAAAGATGCGCTCATGGGAGAAGGCGATAAGGTCGTCGCCGGGCCGGCCTTCCTTGCTACGGCGGGACACCCGGAGGCACATTTGCCCCGTGCGGTCCGGCCTCTGTTTCCACGTGAACGACCATGATCAGACACGCAGCACTGGGAAAACACGCGATACTCGCGCTCGTCCTGCTTGGCTCAGGCTGTTCCAAACAAGAAAATCCAACGGTCCCGACAGAGCGCCCGAACCTCGTGTTCATCGTCACCGATGATCAGCGATTCGACATGATGGGCACGGTGAACCCGATTCTCCATACACCGAACATGGACCACCTCGCTACCGCGGGCGCCCGGTTCGAAAACGCCTTTGTAACCTCGCCGATCTGCGCGGCGAGCCGGGCCAGCTTGCTTACCGGTGTCGTCGAGCGCACGCATCGCTTCACCTTCGGCACGCCGCCTCTTTCCGTCGAGTTCACCGACCTGAGTTATCCCACGCTCCTGAGGGCAGCGGGCTATCACACGGGATTCGTGGGGAAGTTCGGCGTAAACACGGGAGAGGGAGCGACGGACACCATGTTCGATGCCTTCGTCCCCCTGAGGCCGGACCCCTACTTCAAGGAGCTCGACGACGGGACTACCCGCCACCTCACGGACATCACCGCGGACGAGTCCGTCGCTTACCTCCGATCGGTCGACCGGGGACACCCGTTCGCTCTGACCGTGAGCTTCAATGCCCCCCATGCCGAGGACGCGGATGAACGCCAGTACATCTGGCCCGAGGCCATGGACACCCTGTATTCGGACCTGCCGATGCCGGAGCCACCACTTTCGGACCCTGCGTTCTTCGCCGCATTCCCCGAGTTCCTTAAGGAGGCCTCGCTGAACAGGGTCCGATGGTACTGGCGCTTCGACACCCCTGAAAAAGCCCGGCGGATGACAAGGGGGTACTACCGGATGATTAGCGGGGTCGACGCGGCCATCGGTCGGGTTCTAGGTGAGCTCGAGTCTCTGGGCATGGCCGAAAACACCGTCATCCTCCTGATGGGAGACAACGGGTATTTCCTGGGGGAGAGGGGGTATGCCGGGAAGTGGCTTCCGTATGAACAGTCCATCCGAGTCCCCCTGATTGTATTCGATCCCCGGGGACAGGATCGACTTCAAGGATCGAGGCCTTCGATGCCTGTCCTCAATATCGATATCGCGCCAACCCTTCTGGACCTGGCTGGCGTCGAGGTCCCGGCGATCATGCAGGGCCGAAGCTTGGCGCCCTTCCTCGCAGGAGAAACGCCGGCCGATTGGAGAGAAGTGTTTTTTGTCGAGCACCTCTTCGAACATCCTGAGATCCCCAAACATGAGGGGGTTCGAGGTGAGCGCTTCAAGTATGCCAGGTACTTCGAGCAGGTCCCTGTATATGAAGAGCTTTACGACATCCGGGACGATCCCTTGGAGACCAGAAATCTCTCGACGGATCCGGACTATGGGAATCTGTTGGAAGAGATGAGGATTCGGACGGATGAACTGCGGGACGAATACGGTGGACCCTTCCTCCCGGTCAGGGAGCCGCGGCAGTGAAGGAATACCACCCGGAGCCCAGTTCGACCCGGGCTGTGTCTGGTGAAGTGGGTGTCAGCTCCCGGACTGACGGAGCTTGGCCGAGGAGAAGTCCTCCCTCCCGAATCGATGCCGGATCGCCGGTCGGGATCTGAACCACGGCCGTCGTGTTGACGGGTACCTCCACATCGAGGTGGAGCAGGCCACCCTCCAGTCTCCAGCTGCTTCGGACGGTCCCCCGCACGGAAACATAGGTGGCATCGACCCACGGCAGCCCCTCCGGAACCGACGGTGCGATCTGGAACCGATCGAACCCCACGGCATCCGCCTCAGGCATGATTCCGGCCAGGCACTTGTAGAACCACTCACTCACCGATCCGAACATTGGATGGTTTTGGGAGTAGACGTCGTCGCTCTCGGCCCAGGTCTCCCATAGGGTGGTCGCCCCCCGCTCCAGCATATGTCCCCACCCTGGATAGGATGGCTCGTCCACCATCCGATAGGCCACGTCGGCTTGCCCGGCGGTGAAGAGGGCGTTCAGAAGGTGTTTCGTGCCGAAGATGCCTGTGGCGATGTGGCCCCCGTGGGTATCGAGAACCTCGTCGATCATGCGTTGTGTGGCGGCTTCGACCTCGCCCTCCGGGACGAGGCCCAGGTGCAGGGCGGTTGCTTGCGCGGCCTGGGTGGCCGGTCCGACCCGCCCGGTACCCGCCTCCATGAACCGCTCGAGGAAGGCGCTCCTGATCTCGAGGGCCAGCCGGCGATACCGGACCTCCGCCTGCCGGCGCCCCAGGATCTCAGCCAACCCGGCGACCAAAACCGCCGACTGATAGAAGTGGGCGGTGGCGATGAGCTCGACGGGGTTCGGATCCAGGGTTTCGTGATCGCCGATGCAGCGGTCGATGATAAAGCCGTCGGAGTGGTCTTCGAGGAGGTCTACCCAGGTGCGGGCCGCCTCGAAGTGTTCTTCGATGAGTCGCCTGTCGCCGTAGTACTGGTAGAGCTGAGCCATCAGCAGAGGGTGAGCGAGCCCCCAGCTGATGGGTCCGGCCCCCTCCACGTAGTTTCCGGCTGCGATGCCGACGAACGGCGCCGTCTCTGTGAACCAGCCTTCGCCCCGAGCCGCATCACTATGATCGGCCACCGTCTTTGCATAGAAAGAGGCCATGTCGTAGCCGAAGATGGCCATCTCGCTGGTGGCGACGATGTCCCCGCCGTACTGGAATTTCTCCCGGCCCGGACAGTCCGATTGCACGCTGAACAGGTTGCTCAAGAGGGTCCACTGCACCACCTCATGCAGCCGATTGAACCGTTCATTCGAACATGAAAAAGACCCTACGGACTCCACGTCCGTGTTCAACCGAAGCCCTTCAATCGAATCCAGCGTCGGCGTGCCCGGATACCCGGTGACCTCAACGTAACGGAGGCCATGGAAAGTGAATCGAGGGGTGTACTCCTCCATGCCGTCGCCCCGGAGCGTATACTCATTGGCCTGCCAGCCGATCTCCGGGGCGCCGGGTCCGCCTCGAGGGGTGCCGTCTTCCCTCAGGCCTTTGATCTGCCCAGCCACCGCCGTCATGGGATTCAGGGTGCCATCAGAGTAGATCCGCTCACCCATTCGCATCCGGACCGTGGTTCCCCGGGGCCCCTCCACTCGGAGCTTTACCCAACCCGCGAAGTTCTGGCCCAGGTCGAAGATGAATGCCCCGGGTGAGATCTCCCTCATGGTGATTGGCGTGAGGCGAGATGTGACCCGAATCGGCGGAATCGGCGAAGCCCGAAGCTCCCCCGGGACGGGATCGGCCCTCGACGCCGGGTCCCAGGACCGGTCGTCGTGCCCGGGCTCATCCCATCCCGGCTCCTCCAGCCGAGCGTCGTACCTCTCGCCGAGATAGACACTGTTCCTGAGTATCGGACCGGGTTTGACCTTCCACGCTTCGTCGGTGGCCACCGTTTGAACCGAACCGTCGCCGTATTCGATGTTCAGCTGGACCAACACTTGGGGGCGCCCGACGAGGAGATGGTCACGGATGTTGATCCGGCCCCACATCAGCATCGGCAGGGGGTTGAACCAGCCATTCCCGAGGACCGCACCGAGAACGTTCTCCCCCTCTACCAACCGTTCCGTCAGATCCTCGGACGTGTAGAAGACCCGCTTGCCGAAACTCGTCCAGGCGGGATCGAGGGCGTGATCAGAAAGACGCCGGCCGTTCAATCGGAGCTCGCAGTAGCCCAAACCGACGACATAGAGGCGCGCTCGCTTGACTCCCTTACCAACGAGAAAGGTCCTGCGGAACAGAGGAGCCGGATCATCATCATAGAAAGCTTCTTGCGAAGCCGGGCCCTTGCTTCCGTCGGAGATCCAGGACCCCGTCCAGGCCTCCGGCGAGAGTAGGCCCATCTCCCACCAGGATATTTCGCTCGGCCTCGATGGCCGGCCTTCTCCGTCCCACACCTGAACCTGCCAGAAACATCTTTGCCCGCTGGCCAACGCCGGCCCTTCGTACTCGACGTGAAGCTGCCTAGAGGAAAAAACCCTACCACTGTCCCACAGGTCCGCCCCTCCGCCTGCCAACAGGGTACTGTCGCTGGCCACCATGATCCGGTAGGACGACTGGATCTGATTTCGCGCACCCCTGGTGGCCAAGAGCTTCCAACTCAAACGTGGCCGAAGCGCGTCGATCCCCAGTGGATTGCGAGTGGATTCGCACCGAAGATCAGCGGGCGTCAGCAGCGTCTCGCCGGGTTCCGGGCCTGGCCCGGAAGTTCGAGAATGGATTGCGCATCCGGCCGCTCGAGTGACCCCGGCGGCTCCAACACCCGCTGCAAGTGACCCTTTGAGGAAATCGCGTCGTTTCATGGTCGGGGGAAAGGAATCCCTCATTACTCCTTGGATTTCCGTGGGATCCGATTCTCGCTCATGGCTGAGTGATATACAAAAGAAGCCATGATTACGGCGTTCTTCGCCAAGTCGGCCAGGGGAAGGGTGTCGAAGAAGTCGAGGTTGGTGTGACCGCCGCCCCCGCCTGCCCGGTCCTGGAGGAACTGAAAGCCCGGCAGCCCCGCATCGTCGAAGGGAATATGATCGGTGCTACCCACACTCCGTATGGACGCCGTCGTCATCCCCAGGTCGTGGAACGGCTCCATCCAGGCCTCGAACAGGTCTCGAACGTGCTCGTTCCCCTGAAGCCAGATTCCCCGGTATAGACCTGGGCCGTAATCCTGGTTGAAGTACAC
>JABDNZ010000197.1 GCA_013043565.1 Gemmatimonadota bacterium
CTTTGGGATCGACGAGTCCCTCGGCGAACGCCTCATCTATGAGTCTCCCCCCCCTTCCGGTACCGCCGAGGAACCGATCGAAGGCTTTGAAAGGGTGGTCCAACGGACTCTCCACCCGAGAGAGGGGCCACCCTTGAAGTTGGAGCTTTCGGGGTGCCGCTATGAGCGGGAGGAGTCCCTCGCCGATCTTGTGACAAAACTGGTGATTCGGGCCTTCGAGTTTTCTCAGGAGGTTCGTTTTTTTACGTACGAGCTGAGTGAGCGCTACGAGGAGATCAACCTTCTCTACTCCATAAGCGAGACCCTCGGGTCTCTCCTACGCCTGGACCAGGCCGCAAAGGTGATTCTCGAGGAAGTCTGCGATGTCCTGGGCGCGAAGAAGGGGTCCCTTTGGGTTTTTGAGGCAGACACCGACATCCTCGAGCTGGTGGCCGCCGTGGGGGAGGAGGGGTTGAGGGGGTCCCGGGCCGTTTCCGACCCGGACTCGGTGGTAGCCCAGGTCTTCCGGGAGGGACGGCCCCTTATCCTGGGCCAGCCCAAGTCGCCTCCCAGCGATTCTTCTGGCTCGAAAGACCCTCCCGAATCGAGACTCTGTGTCCCCATTCGATACACACCTCCAGCCGGCGAGCCTCGGACCGTTGGTGTGATCAACCTCCTGGGAAGACGGCCGGGGGGCAGGTTCACCGCCAGCGACCAGAAACTTCTGGCCGCCGTCGCGAGTCAGGTGGGCTCGGCCCTGGAAAACCACCGCCTCGTTCGGGAGAGCCTCGCTCAGGAGAGGGTGACCCGGGAGATGGAGCTGGCCCACAACCTTCAGATGAAGCTCCTTCCCGTGGCGGAGCACTTCGAAGCGGCCGAGGTGGCAGCAAGAGTCCAACCCGCCGAACAGGTCGGTGGGGATTTTTTCCACCTCCTCAATCTTTCCAAGGGGCGGATCGGCGTGATGATCGGGGACGTATCCACCCATGGGTTCCCGGCGGCCCTCATCATGGCCCTGTCCATGAGCGCGGCCTCCATCTACGCCCTGGAGAAGGGGCGTCCCTCGGGCGTCCTTCGGCAGCTGGACGATGCCCTCAGGGACGAGCTGGAAACCACCGAGATGTATCTGTCGTTGTTCTACGGGATCCTGCATCCCAAGAAGGGAACCCTCACCTACGCGAATGCGGGCCATCCGCATGCGTTCTCGATTCACGCCGATGGAACCGCTGATCGACTCGAGGCCACGGACCCCCCGGTGGGAATCGCCGGGCCCGAGTCCTACGTCGAGAAGACGGTTCCCTGGACCCCGGGCGAGGACCTTCTCCTCCTTTTCACCGACGGCCTTTCCGATACCCTTTCCACTCCGGGGCGGGGAAGCGGGGAGGAAGCTGTGTTGGACATGGCGGTCAGGAACCGGGCAGGCGATCCAAGCGATATCGTTGACGCACTTTTCCAGGCCGCCGCCGACGCGACCCCCTCGGTACCGGCCGATGACATCACCGCCCTGGTGCTGAGGGTGTGAGGGAAAGCGCCTGGTTCACGTGTACCACAGGCCGAAGAAATCCCTGGGCCAGAACTTCCTGATCGATGGGAACCTCCAACGAAAGATCGTAGGCGCCCTCCGCCTAGAACTCGAGGACGAGGTTCTGGAGATCGGACCGGGGCGAGGGGCCCTGACCCGGCACATGGTCGGCGAGTGCAGCTCCCTGATTCTGGTGGAACTGGACCGGGAGCTGGCGGGGAGGCTGGAAGCCGATTTCCGGGACTCGCCGGGGGTTCGGGTGGTGAATGGAGACATCCTGAAATTCCCTTTGGACTCTCTCTCCCAGGAGCCTTCTTCCCTGAAGGTGGTTGGGAATATCCCATACAACATCACGTCCCCCATCCTCTTTCATCTCCTCCGTCGGCCACGGCCGCGTGAGATCATCCTGATGGTCCAGAAGGAGGTCGGGGAGCGGGTCTTGGCGGAATCTGGGGGGTCCGCCTTCGGCGCCCTCACGGTCGGGGTACGGTCGGTGGCCAATGTGGAACGGGTGGTGACAGTGCCCTCCTCGGCGTTTCGGCCGAGGCCTGCCGTGGATTCCGTGGTTCTCCGGATCGAGCCCTTCCGTCCCGAGCCGCTGGAACTCCATGAGGAAGAGGCTCTGCGGACGCTGACTCGGGCGGCTTTCCAGCAGAGGAGGAAGCAGTTCCAGACCATCCTGCGCGGGCACCCCTCATGGGGCGTCTCCCGGGAGCAGATCGCGGGACTCGAAGAGGGGACGGGGTTTGATCTGCGGAGGAGACCGGAGACCTTCTCCCCCGCCGACTTCATCGCCCTGTCTCGAGCTCTCCAGGAGCTGCAGGACTCGTAAACGGGTACTTCCGCCGGGCTTTGACCGGTCCCTCCGGATACGTTGCTCCCCCCGGAGGGCACCCCTAGGTTCCTTGGCCTGAAGTCCCTGAACCCAAACCTGCGCTGGATTCCTGAAGTTGAGAGACGAACCTTCGCTCATTCGACGTGCGGTAACGCTGCTACGGGAGGGAGAGGTCCATACTCTGGAGTTGGCCCGGGAGGTCCTCGGCCTCTCGGGGAATGCCGGAGTGGCCTCCGCGGCCGTTTTCTCCCTGTTGGGGTCCGACCCTCGATTCCAGGTCGATGGGAGAGGGTGCTGGTCTCTGGCCGGGAAGCCGCCTGTCCGAGAGGAGGAGTTGGACGGGCTCTCGTACTCGGTGGTGGATGTCGAGACAACCGGCGGCTCTCCGGTGAGAGGGCATCGGATCACCGAGATTGCCGTGGTCGAGATCCGTGACGGCGTGATCGAGGAGGACTTTCAGACCCTCATCAACCCTGGTCGAGAGATTCCGCCCCGAATCTCCGCATTGACGGGAATCACGAACGAGATGGTCAGGGGCGCTCCGTTTTTCGAGGACGTAGCTCTGGACTTCTACGACTGGCTCGAGGGCAGAGTTTTTGTTGCCCATAACGTGACTTTCGACTGGAGTTTCGTCAGCGCGCAACTAGGCGATGCCATCGGTTTTGTGCCCCAGGAGCCACGGCTCTGCACGGTCCAGCTGGCCCGGCGTCTGGTCCCCGAGTTGAGAAGGCGAAACCTGGATTCCCTGGCCAAACATTTTGGAATCCCCGTCCATTCTCGCCATAGGGCCTACGGAGATGCTCTGGCAACGGCCAGAGTCCTTCTCAGGCTCCTGGACGAAGCCAGGGCCCTGGGAATCCGTGACCTGACAGCCCTCCAACTCCTTCTCAGCCGAAGGAGGGGCCGACCGTGACGACCGAGGCCCGGCTGCAGGCGGCGGACCTGCCGCTCTCCAGGACCCTCACGCTCGGAGGGATGCGGATCCACGCACTGGAGGCAGGGATTCAGTGGCTGGACGGCGGCGCCATGTTTGGAGTCGTGCCCCGGCCCCTGTGGGAGAAGAAGATTCCGCCGGACAGCCGGCACCGGATTCCGCTGGCCCTCCGCTGCTTGGTGGTGGAGGCCCCGAATGTGCTGGTTCTCGTGGATACCGGGATAGGGAACAAGGAATCGGACAAGTTCAAGGACATTTACGGAGTCGACAACGCCGGGGATCCGACCCGGTTGGAGGACGCCCTTCGCTTCGCGGGATTCCAGGTCGAGGACGTAGACCTGGTGGTCAGCACCCACCTCCATTTCGATCACGCCGGAGGAAACCTGGCTTTGGATCCGGGCGGGGCCACGATTCCGGCCTTTCCCCGGGCCCGCTTCGTCATGCAAGGGGGAGAGCTGGAGTTCGCCCGGTCCCCGAGTGAGCGGGTGCGGGCTTCCTATATGGCCAAGAACTTCGAACCCCTGGTCGATGCGGGGTTGGTGGATGTGGTGGCCGGCCCGACGGAGCTGGTGGAGGGCGTGCGGCTCCTCCCGACTCCCGGACATACGCCCTTCCATCAATCGATTCTTCTGGAAAGCCAGGGTGAGAGGGCCCTCTTCCTGGCCGACTTGTGCCCCACCGCCTCCCACCTGCCCCTTCCTTGGATCATGGGATACGATCTGGAACCCCTGGTGACCTTGGAGACCAAGAGGTCGGTTCTCGGGCGGGCCCAGGAGGAGGGGTGGGTCCTCGTCTTCCAGCACGACACCAAGACTCCTTGGGGGAGGCTGGATCCGGACAGCGAAAAGCTTCGCCTCCTTCCGACGTAAACCTCCGGTCAGAGGTATCGTTTCGGGCGTGCCTGTAACGGGAGATGGGCGTATCTTTACCGGCCTCTCCGGCGCAGTTACCCGGGAGGAGCGGCGATAACCTGAAAAAGGGAGTATGTGCACCAATGTCGGATAAAGAGCGGACCCCAGTCATCCTCTCCGGCGTTCGAACGCCCATCGGACGGTTTCTCGGCGGCCTTTCCACCCTTCCTGCCACTCAGTTGGGGGCCTTGACCGTTCAGGAGGCGGTGAAGAGAGCCGGGATAGACCCCGAGACGGTGGACGACGTCATCATGGGGAATGTGGTGGGTGCGGGAGGGGGCCAGGCACCAGCGAGGCAGGCGGCGATCAAGGGGGGACTCCCGGCATCGGTTCCGGCCATCACCATCAATAAAGTCTGTGGGTCGGGTCTGAAAGCCGTCATGCTCGCATCCCAGGCCATCAAAGCAGGGGATATCCAGGTCGCGGTGGCCGGTGGGTTCGAGTCGATGTCGAATGTGCCGTTCTATCTCCGGAACTACCGGGGTGGGGTGAAGTTCGGAGATCAACCGGTACAGGACGGTCTCATCTATGATGGGCTCTGGTGTTCATTCGGCAACTGCCACATGGGCGGCCATGCCGAATACACGGCGGACAAGGCCGGGATCACGCGGGAAGAAGCGGATGAGTTCGCGTTCAACTCCCACATGAAAGCCGTGGAAGCCATCGAAGGAGGGAAGTTCAAGGACGAGATCCTCCCGGTGGAAGTGAAACACCGAAAAGGCGTAAACGTCGTGGACACCGACGAGAGCCCGCGGAAGGATACGAGCCTCGAATCGCTGGCAAGACTCCGGCCGGCCTTCCCGAAGGATGCGCCCGCGGGAATAGAAAATCTGGTGGTTACTGCCGGGAACGCCCCCGGCCTCAACGACGGCGCGGCGTCGCTCGTGGTGGCCTCCCAGGCCTTCGCCGAGGCACACGGGCTCCCCATCATGGCCTACGTCAACAACTATGCCGTCGGGTCAACCGAGCCCCAGGACCTGTTCTTCGCGCCCATCGAAGCGGTCCGAAAGCTCGCTGAAAAGGACGGTAAGTCTCTGGATGGTTATGGCCTTTTCGAGTTGAACGAAGCCTTCGCGGTGCAGGCCATTGCCGACGTCAAAGAGTTGGGGATCGATCCCGCCCTCGTGAACGTGAACGGAGGGGCCGTGGCCCTCGGGCACCCCATCGGGGCATCAGGTGCGAGGGTATTGGTCACGCTCCTCTATGCGATGAAGGACCGAGGGGAGGCTTCGGGAGTTGCCGGCCTCTGCCTTGGCGGCGGAAACGCGGTGGCCCTGTCGGTGGACTTGGCCTAGCCGAACTCGGGCGCCCTGGGTGCCCGAGTTTTTTTCTGGGGCCGAGGGGTTGCACGTGCTGCTGACGGAAGGCGGGAGGATTCGGTTGGGATGGAGGATTCTATTGTTCATCCTCCTTACGGTCACGGGGCTTGCGGCCGTGTCCCTGGTGGTCCCGTCCGAGCTGCCCTACGGCTCGCTTCCCCTCTTGGTGGGGAGCCTGGTTGGGGGTTGGGCCCTGTTGGCTCTGGATGGCCGGAGCCCGGGCGCCTTGGGGTTTTACCTCGGCTTCGGGGCGGCAAGAGAAGCGGTCCTGGGGTTGGCCCTGGGGGTCTTGATAGCCGGGGTGGTGGTGGCCGGCATGGTGGCGGTCGGAGCGCTCCGCTGGTCAGCGGATGTCGGGAGCCTGTGGGAGTACATCTCGGTAGGTGGGGACGCTCTCTGGCTTTTTTCCCTGCCGGCAGCCGGCGAAGAGGCAGCCATGAGGGGCTATCTCATCCAGGCTCTCGCCGAGGCCGTGGGTGGCGGATGGGCGCTGTGGGCGACCTCGGTCCTTTTTGGTCTCCTGCACTTCGGGAACCCGGACACGTCCTGGATCGGCCTGGCCAACATTGTGGTCGCCGGGCTCTTCCTGGGTGTGGTGTATCTGAGGACCGCGAGCCTGTGGTGGGCGACAGGGGCGCATCTGGGTTGGAATTGGGCCCACGGATTCTTGTTCGATCTGCCCGTGAGCGGCCTCGAGTTGGTGAATACGCCGGCGTTCGAACCGGTCCTCGGGGGCCCGGACTGGTTGAGCGGGGGACCCTTTGGCCCAGAGGGATCGGTCATGGCGACCTTGGTCCTGTCCCTGACGACCTTGGTCTTGTGGAATTCATCCTGGCTCCAGCCGGGAAAAAGAGCGAAAGAAACTCGACCCCTCCACCTCACCGGGGAGGGATGAAGACTCGTCCCGGGTCTGGAAGAATCGGCCCGGATCGTCGGGAACTTGGGAGAGAAAAATGACAGTAGAGCGAATCACCGTACTCGGCGGCGGAACCATGGGGAACGGCATCGCCCATGTGTGTGCTCAGGCCGGACGCAAGGTCACCCTGGTGGACATGAACCAGGATCTCTTGGAGAAAGCCCTGGGCACGATCTTCAAGAACATGGACCGGCAGGTGAAGAAGGAGATCATCAGCGCCGGTGAGAAGGAGGAAGCCGTGGGACGGATCTCCACCGCCACCTCCATCGAGGACGGGATTGCCGAGGCCCAGCTGGTGGTGGAGGCGGTTCCGGAAAAGCTGGAGTTGAAGGAGAGTATCTTCACCGAGCTCGATGAGAAGGCTCCGGCAGACGCGATCCTTGCCACCAATACTTCTTCCATCTCCATCACCGAGATCGCCGCATTCACGAAGCGCCCGGAGAAGGTCATCGGCATGCATTTCATGAATCCGGTGCCCATGATGAAGTTGGTGGAGGTGATCAGAGGCTTGGCGACGGACGACGAGACGACCCAAACGGTCATGGATCTCTCCGTCGAGCTGGGGAAGACACCTGTGGAAGTGAATGACTTTCCCGGGTTCGTCTCCAACCGCGTACTGCTGCCCATGATCAACGAGGCCATCTTCGCTCTGATGGAGGGAGTGGCGGAGGCCGAGGCCATCGATACGGTGATGAAACTGGGGATGGCTCATCCCATGGGCCCCTTGGCCCTGGCCGATCTGATAGGGCTGGATGTGTGCCTGAGCATTCTCGAGGTGCTGCATCGGGATATCGGGGATGACCGGTATCGTCCCTGCCCCCTCCTCAGGAAGTATGTGGCGGCCGGATGGCTGGGCCGGAAATCCGGCCGGGGGTTTTTCGGCTACGATCGCTAAGAAAAGGGATACTCGAACCGACCCGGAGGCAGACGCGTTGTCGTTCCATCTGACCGAAGAACAGCTGGAGATTCGAGCCCTGGCCCGGGAGTTCGCCGAGGGCGAGCTCTGCCCCCACGCCCAGGAGTGGGACGTCCGGCGGGAGATGGACCCGGAGATATTTTCGAAGCTGGGCGACCTGGGTTTCATGGGCATGCGGGTACCGGAGTCACACGGTGGGCTGGGGTTCGACCTCACCACGTATCTCCTGGTCCTGGAGGAGCTGGCTTGGGGGGATGCCGGAGTGGCTCTCGGAGTGGCCATTCATTCCGGACCCGTCACGGGCCTCCTGGCCGAGTACGGTACTTCGGAACAAAAGGACCGGTACCTACCCCGTTTGGCGTCCGGCGAGATCGTGGGGGCTTTCGCCCTTTCCGAACCTGAAGCCGGGAGTGATGCCGGGGCCCTGGCGACTTCATGGCGCAGAGCCGGGGAGGGACGGGCCCTGACCGGCACGAAGAAGTGGGTCACGAACGGTGCCAGGAGCGGCCTTGTCGTCCTCTTCGCCAGAGAGGGCCGTGACGGAAGGATCAGCGCGTTTTTGCTGGATCCCGACCTCCACACCTATCAGGTGGGGAAGCGGGAGATTACCATGGGGCTCTCGGCCTCGGAAACGGTCGAGCTCCATTTTGATGAGGTGTCGCTGGACCATGGAGCTCTTCTCGGGGTCGAGGGGGCCGGCTTCGCCTATGCCATGGAAGCCTTGGAGATAGGACGTCTGGGGATTGCAGCCCAGGCCACCGGTATCTCCCGTGCTGCCTACGAACACGCCCGGGATTACGCAGAGGAGCGGGTGCAGTTTGGCCGGAAACTGTCGGAGTTTCAGGCGACGAGGTTCAAGCTGGCGGAGATGACGACTCGCATCGCCGGGGCCAGAGCTCTGACGTTTTCGGCGGCAGCGGCCCTGGACGGTTCGACAGATCCGGAGAGCCACTCCCCCGGCGCCCTGGCGGCCATGGCGAAACTCACCGCTTCCGAAGCCGCGGTCTGGACCGCGGACGAGGCAGTGCAGATCTTTGGTGGCTACGGATACATGCGGCATTATCCGGTAGAACGCCTTTTGCGGGACGCGAAAGGCACTGAGATTTATGAAGGTACAAATGAGATCATGAGGCTCGTGATCGCCAGGGAATCTGTCGGGCGGGCAGGAGCCTGAGGGCTTATTTTGAGCGACGGACCAATTCCAAGACCGGGAGGATGGCGGAATGGAGATTTTTGACAGGATGTGCCAGCGGGACCACGAACAGTTGGTGTTTTGGAACGAGCCCCGTATCGGGTACAAGGGGATCATCGCGATCCACAACACCACGTTGGGCCCTGCTTTGGGCGGCACCCGTTTTTGGAACTACGCCACGGACGACGAGGCCATCGAGGATTCTCTTCGGCTGGCCAGGGGGATGACCTACAAATCCGCGCTGGCGGGGCTGAACCTGGGTGGTGGGAAGTCCGTGATCATTGGTGATCCCAATACTCGGGACCGGGAGATGATCTTCCGGGCCCACGGACGGGCCGTTGAATCCCTGGCCGGGCGGTATATCACTGCCGAGGACGTCGGGACTTCCCCTGCCGACATGGACTTTGTTCACATGGAAACGGATCACGTCGTCGGGCTGATGGGCAAATCCGGGGATCCGTCTCCGGTGACGGCCTACGGCGTGTACCAGGGTATGAAGGCTGCCGCCCTCCATAAGTACGGTGACGACTCTCTGGCCGGAAAACACGTGACGGTCCAGGGGTGTGGTCATGTGGGCTATTTCCTCTGCCAGGACCTGGCCGAAGAAGGGGCTCGGCTGACCGTTACCGATATCGACCAGGAGAAGGTCGACGTCGTAGTCAAAGAATTCGACGCCAAGTCTGTCGGCCCGGATGCGATCTATGCCGTGGAAGCCGATGTTTTCGCTCCCTGCGCCCTGGGCGCGATCCTCAACGACGACACGCTCAAAGTGCTGGCCGTGGACATCGTAGTCGGAGGAGCCAACAACCAGCTGGCTGAAACCAGGCATGCCCAAGAGGTAGAGGACAAAGGAATCCTGTACGGGCCCGACTACCTCGTGAATGCCGGTGGCCTGATCAACGTGTACGCCGAGATCCAAGGCTGGCCTGCCGAGCGGAGCTTGAGGAAAGCCGGGGAGATCTACAACACGCTCCTCCGGATCCTCGAGTTGGCCGAGTCCGAAGGGATCACCACCGCGAAGGCTTCCGACAGGGTCGCTGAACAAAGAATGGAAGAGGTCGGGTACCTGCACAGGACCGAGCTCGGGTCCCTGGAGTTCTGAGAAACCGGCTTTTTGAGGAAGTCGAGAACCTATTGAACACCGTGACGCCTCCGGCTGTCAGGATCCTTCCCGGACCTTGGCACCCGGATGGCATGAGCGGCACAAGCGAGTTGAACGCATGCTGGAAAACCTGAGGGAAACCGATCTCGGCGTATACAACGCCGTAAAAGCAGAGGCCGGGCGCCAAGCCTCCCAGTTGGAGCTCATTGCCAGCGAAAACTTTGTCTCTCCGGCCGTTCTCGAGGCCATGGGGACCGTCCTCACGAACAAGTATGCGGAGGGCCTTCCCCACAAGCGGTACTACGGGGGGTGCGAGCACGTAGACGTGGTCGAAGACCTGGCCAGGGATAGGGCGAAGGAACTCTTCAAAGCCGATCATGCCAACGTCCAACCTCACGCCGGGGCTCAGGCGAATATGGCGGCCTTTCTGGCGTTCCTGGATGCCGGAGACCGGATTCTGGGGATGAATCTCAGTCATGGTGGGCACCTCACCCACGGCTCTCCGGTGAATTTCAGCGGGACGCTGTTCGAGGTGGGGGCCTATGGGGTCAGGGATTCGGACGGACGGATCGACTATGACGCCCTCAGGGACCAGGCCCTGGAGGAGAAACCCAAGCTCATCATCGCCGGGGCCAGCGCTTATCCCCGGATCATCGACTTTGAAGCGTTCTCGAATGTGGCCAAGGAGGTCGGCGCCATAATGTTGGTCGATATGGCCCACATCGCCGGATTGGTGGCGACGGGCATTCATCCTACTCCCGTACCCTTCGCGGACGTCGTTACCACCACGACCCATAAGACGCTCCGGGGACCTCGTGGGGGGCTTATCTTATGCAAAGAAGAACACGCCAAGGTCATCGATAAAGCCGTATTCCCTGGGACCCAGGGCGGCCCCTTGATGCATGTCATTGCCGCGAAGGCTGTGGCCTTTCATGAAGCCCTCAGGCCGGAATTCACGAGCTATACCCAGCAGGTAGTTGCCAACGCCGTTGCCCTTGCCGAAGGGCTCATGGAGCGGGGGTTGAAGTTGGTGAGCGACGGAACCGACAACCACCTCCTCCTCATCGACCTCCGCCCCAGCCATCCGGACCTCTCCGGGAAGGAGGCCGAGCATGCCCTTGAAGCAGCAGGGATCACGGTGAACAAGAACACTGTTCCCGGCGAAACCCGGTCTCCATTCGTGACTTCGGGTCTGAGGATCGGGACACCGGCCCTGACGTCCCGGGGAATGGCTGAGAGTGAGATGGCCCGGATCGCGGCCTGGATCGTACGCATTCTCGATTCACCGACCGACACGAACTTGATTCAGGCCGTGAGGGGAGAGGTGGCTGAGCTCTGCGAGGCCTACCCGCTCTATGAGGACTTCGCAGCCCTGGTCTGAGGGGAAACTGGCGTCGGAAAGGGAAGAGGGTAATCTTCGAAGCATGACGGATCTGCAACTCGCTGAAGGAATCCTGGCGCAGCTCCAGGATCGGAACCCCCGATTCCACGGGAAGGCCTATCTCTTCCTGTTGTCGGCTCTCCATTCCGTTTTGGCAGAGTTGGATCAACCGCGCCATATCTCAGGGGAAGAGCTGGCCCTCGGGGTCCGGGATCTGGCCCTGAACCAGTATGGACCCATGGCCCGAACGGTCCTTGGCCATTGGGGAATCCACGACACCGAAGATCTGGGTGAGATCGTGTTTTCGATGGTGGAGTGCGGTGTCCTCATCAAGACCGACGAAGATTCGAGGGACGACTTTCAGGGCCTTTTCGACTTCGAAGAGGCCTTCGAGCGAGACTACCCCTGGGGAGGAAGATTCTGACCCGAGGGAGTCCGGAAGGGGGCTCCCCGCGCGCGATCCCGGTGGAGCTCAATGACCTGTCTGCTGTTGGGAAGGGTTGATCATGGTGGAAGTGAACGGGTATCCAAAGTGCATGAAGTGTGAAGACGGGATCCTCATTCCCCTCTCGGACTATGGAAGAGACGGGGCCCCCATTCGCTACAAAGCCTGGGTGTGTTCGAGCCCCGAGTGCGGGTTCAACATCCGCATCGACAATGGGGAGATCACCTTTGGCCGGACCATCGGTCAGAGCTACAAATAGTCTCCCCCCCGGGCTCCTGATCCCTTTCGGTGCCATCGGAGCTCGTTCAGGATCGGCAAACCCATCCTCCCTCCATCCGGGGGAACCCGATGATTACGTCTAGCGACCTCCAGATTCGTCCGTTTGGCCGGGCCCTCGTAGGGGCCCCGTCCGGCGCGGAGAGCGCCGAGTTCGATCGGTTCGCCATCGATGATCTGGGTGTTCCCCAACCCACTCTCATGGAAAACGCGGGGCGGTCCGCCGCCCAGGTGCTTCAGGCCCTTTATCCCGGCGGCCAGGTGACCGCCCTCGTTGGAACGGGCAATAACGGTGGAGACGGCCTGGTGCTCTTGCGGAATCTGGCGGCTTGGGGTCGACGGGTGACGGCGATCATCGTGGGGGACCGGGGAGAAAACGATGAACTGCTCCACGGTTGGGGAATACGAACGCTTCGTGACTCGGACTTCGCTGGAGACGTGACCCGCTTCGACGGCGAACTGGCCACCGCGGACGTCATCGTCGACGGGGTCCTGGGGACCGGTATCACGGGCCCGCCCCGAGAACGGCAGGCGTTCGCCATAACCGGGATGAACAGGGCGGAAGCACCGGTGTTCGCGTTGGACATCCCCTCCGGCGTAGACGGTGAGTCCGGGGCGCTGACCGGAGACGCCGTCGTGGCGGAGGTAACGGTGGCTTTCGGTGGCGCAAAGCTGGGCACACTGCTGCATCCAGGCCGCCGCCTCGTTGGTCGGTTGGTCGTGGTGGAGATCGGGTTCCCTCCAGTGCAGGAGGAAACGTTCCCAGGATCTCTCATCACTCCTGGGTGGGTCAGCCGGCGTCTTCCACGCCGGGACCCTGACACTCACAAGAATGCCGTCGGCGCCCTCCTCCTGGTGGCCGGCCGTTCCGGGATGGCCGGTGCTGCGATCCTGGCGGCCCGGGCGGCCCTTCGGACAGGCGTTGGCTTTCTCCGCGTCGCTTCTCCCCCCGAGAACCGAAGCATCCTTCAAGAGGCCGTGCCTGAAGCCGTCTATGTCGATTCGTCGGACGGGGGAGCCATGAGGGAGGCCGTTGAGGCCTCGCGGGCCTTGGGGGTGGGCCCCGGATTAGGGACCGATGACGGTGCGCGTCGGATTCTGGTAGAGTTGTTCGAGTCGGGAAGCGGCAAACCCCTGCTCCTGGACGCCGACGCATTGAACCTGGTCGCTGCCGGGGGTGGCCCCTCTCTGGCGGATTTCGGCGAGACCATGGAGGTGGTGCTGACACCCCATCCCGGGGAGATGGCTCGCCTCACGGGAAAGAGTGCCAAGGAGATTACGGCCCAACGTCCTCGGGTCGCGGCCGCCCTTGCCGTGGAGACCGGCTGCTCTGTCTTGTTGAAGGGCCTGCCTTCTCTGGTAACGACGCCCGCGTCCCGCTTTTACGTGGACACCGTTGGGAACTCCGACCTCGCCGCCGCCGGAATGGGCGATGTCCTGTCCGGCGTAATCTCGGCGTTCCTGGCCCAGGGCTCGCCTCCCCACGAGGCCGCCTGCCTCGGCCTCCATACTTCGGGGCGAGCCGCGGCCCGGACCGGGCTGGGCGTAAGCCTTACCCCCGAGGACGTTGTGGATGCCATGCCCGGTGCTCTTCGAGAAAACGGTGACGGAGACTCGGATCTGGACTTCCCGTTCCTTCTGTTCGACCAGGATCCGGCTCGATGAGGGCCGCCCGATAGGGCTATGGAGCTGCCGGACGACGTGTCGGGAAGGATACCCATGGGGCCGGGAGGGGAGTTCGACCTGATCCGGCGTCTGATAGGCCCGGGAATCGAACTCCCGTCGGGAGTCCTGGTCGGGTCGGGGGACGACTGCACCGTCCTGGACGGTGGTGTGGTCATCAGCACCGATCTGGTTGTGGAAGGCATCCACTTCCGGCGGGATTGGATCACCCTGGAGGAAGTGGGATACAGAGCAGCGTCGGCTGCCCTCAGTGACGTGGCGGCCATGGCGGCGGAGCCACTGGGTATCCTCCTCTCCATGGCCCTGGATCCCGCCGGTGCGAGGGAGGAAGCCATCTTCCTCCAACGGGGGGCGGATGAGGCCAGCAGGATTGAGGGGGTTCAGATCCTGGGAGGGGACCTATCCAGATCTCCGGGCCCGTTGATGCTCAACCTGGTAGCGGTGGGCCGGGCCGACGCACCCGTCCTTCGAAGCGGGACGGAGGCCGGGGACGAGGTTTGGGTCACAGGTTGGCTCGGGGCCAGTGCCGCCGCGGTCTCATTGTGGGAGCGTGGCGGGACCCCACCCCCTACCCTCAAGGAAGCTTTTGCCCGGCCTCGGCCTCGACTCAGGGAGGCTAGGTGGTTGGCCGAGCGATGCGGGATCCACGGCCTGATCGATCTCTCGGACGGCTTGGCCGGGGATTGTGGCCACCTCGCT
The DNA here is from genome assembly GCA_013043565.1 of Gemmatimonadota bacterium. Lineage (GTDB taxonomy): Bacteria > Gemmatimonadota > Gemmatimonadetes > Longimicrobiales > Gaopeijiaceae > JABDNZ01. Next base: position 14,111 of record JABDNZ010000197.1, read on the forward strand.
TCAGCCGCCGGACTGGCCATCGTGCTCGAGGTGGAGGACCTTCCCGTCCATCCGGCCCTGGAGGAAGCTCTGGGATCGCAGGAGGAATCGGTCCAACGTGCCCTGTCCGGCGGGGAAGACTATGAGCTTTGCTTCTCCGTTTCCCCCGGAGCCCTTGATGATTGGGTCGACTCCTTTCAGGATTCTTTCGGGATTCCTCTGACCCAGGTGGGATGGGCAATGGAGGGCAGCGGAGTTCACCTGGAATCGGCCGGTCGGTTGGCGCCGGCCTCCGGGGAGAGGGGCTTCGATCATTTTTCCGGTGAGGAGAAGGTTTGATTCGGACCATCTGGGTTTTTTTCGTCGGCTTCTTCGCGACGCTCTACTACGCAGGAACCACGGTCCTCCGAGTCCATTTCTGGAGGCGGAATCTGCAATGCGCCTGTGACAGGGCGGCTCGGCGCTGGGCCGAGACGGTGCTCTGGGCCGCCGGGGCCCCCGTTTCCATCGAGGGCCTCGAGTCTCTCCAGACGGAGGAACCGCAGATCGTAGTCTCCAATCACCAGTCCTGGTTCGATGTTTTTGTCCTGGCGGCCCATCTTCCGGTTCGATATCGCTTCGTAGCCAAGAAGGAGCTCGGAGAGATCCCCATTTTCGGAAAGGCCTGGAAGTCCTGCGGCCACGTCTCGGTCGACCGAGGGAACCGAGAAGCTGCCATCGAATCCCTGGACCAAGCCTGGCGGGAGGTCCATGAGGAAAAGCTCACGATGGTCCTTTTCCCTGAGGGTACCCGGTCACCGGACGGAAAGCTGAAACAGTTCAAGAAGGGTGCTTTCGTATTGGCCGTGCAGGGCCAGGTCCCTCTGGTCCCGGTGGCCGTGGTCGGAACCGGGGAGATCATGCCCAAAGGGAGCCTGAGGGTCAGGAAAGCTCCCATCACTTTGAGAATCGGGGCCCCTATTCCCACGGAGGGCACGACGATCCGAGACCGAAACCGCCTCTTGAAGGCCTCCTGGGATGCCATCGCTGCGTTGATGGGCCAAGACGAGACCTTCCCCGACGGAGATCAGGCCGGGAGACCGGAGGAGGCCCTGGAGGGATAGGGGGCCGTGGGAGGATCAGCAGGTATTGAAGGGTTTTTTTGAGAATGTGAATACAAACATTTAAGAGAGGAAACAAACGTGTCAGCAATCGTGGACATCCGGGGGCGTGAGGTTCTTGATTCCCGTGGGAACCCCACCGTGGAAGCCGAAGTCATCCTGGAGACCGGAGCGATGGGCCGGGCGGCGGTCCCAAGCGGGGCATCCACCGGAGAGCATGAGGCTGTCGAGCTCCGTGATAAGGATCCGAATCGGTTCCTGGGCAAAGGCGTCCTGAAGGCGGTCGCAAACGTCAATGGAGAGATCCGAGACGCCGTCCGTGGCTTCGAAGCCCGGGAGCAACTGGACATCGACCGCACCCTCATCGACCTGGACGGGACGCCGAACAAGGGTCGACTGGGAGCCAACGCCATCCTCTCGGTTTCCATGGCGGTGGCCAGGGCCGCCGCTTCCGAGAACAAGGTTCCTCTCTACCAGTACCTGGGAGGGCCGGAAGCGGGGCTCCTACCCGTGCCCATGATGAACATCCTCAACGGCGGCTCACACGCTCCGAACAACGTCGACATTCAGGAGTTTATGGTGATGCCCGTGGGGGCTGAGAGCTTCGGCCGCGGCCTTCGCATGGGGGCGGAGATTTTCCATCACCTCAAGAAGGTCCTCACCGAGCAGGGAAAGACCACCGCCGTGGGGGACGAGGGTGGGTTCGCCCCGGACCTGGGCAGCAACGACGAGGCTGTGGAGGTGGTCCTCATGGCCGTGGAGAGGGCAGGGTACCGGCCGGGTGAAGACGTAGTCCTTGCCATCGATGCTGCCGCGAGTGAGTTCTACTCGGAGGAAGGGGAGTACGTCTTCCGCTGGTCGTCGGGCGAGAGGATGGACTCCGCCGGGATGGTCCAGTTCTGGGACGAGTGGCTGAAGAAGTACCCCATCAGCTCCGTGGAGGACGCTCTGGACGAGAACGACTGGGACGGGTGGAAGGCCCTCACCGAACGAGTCGGGGATCGGGTTCAGATCGTGGGCGACGATATTTTCGTGACCAACCCGGTTCGATTGGAGCGTGGGATCAAGGAAGGGGTGGGGAACGCCATTCTCATCAAGGTGAACCAGATCGGCACCCTGACCGAGACGCTCCAGGCCATCCGGGTGGCTGACGAGGCTGGGTACAAGTCCGTGATCTCCCACAGGTCCGGCGAGACCGAAGACACCTTCATCGCGGACCTGGCCGTGGCTACCGGAGTGGGCCAGATCAAAACCGGAAGCGCCAGTCGTACCGACCGGGTCGCGAAATACAATCAGCTCCTCCGAATCGAGGAAGCACTCGGCGAAAAGGCCACCTATCCTGGACTGAGGCTATGGCAAAAGTAAAACGGCTGGTTCTCCCGACCCTTCTCGGGTTGGCGGTCTACTATGCACTGTTCGGTGGAGAGTATTCCCTGCTGGAGCTGCGGAAGGCCCGAAGCGAGATCGAAGCACAGGAGACCGAGCTGACCGTCCTCAGGGAAGAAGTGGCCTACCTCCGGGCCTGGGCGGACTCCCTGGAGAATGACTCCGCCACCCTGGAGCGAATCGCCCGGGAGCGGTTCGGGATGATCCGGGAGGGTGAGATCCTCTACCGGACTTCCGAACCCAGCGATTCGGTTGGAGGCACGTTACAGTAGGTCGCCGGGCGCGGGCATCTCGAACTGATCGAGCGACAAAGAATGAGGAGGGAGCTGGGTTTTCGGCTCCCTCCTCTCTTGTTTCTCTCAGACGCCTCCCCTTATTGCGTTGGCGCCCGACGGGTCCATGGTTTTGGTACTCTGCCTCAGTCTTCCTCGGCCGGGACCTCTTCCTTCTTCTTTTCTTTCTCCCCCCCGGTGCCGATGCCCAGGATGGACTTGGCCGTTTCGGCCAGAAGTTGAGTGTCGGCACCCTCCGGGAGAGCCGGGTCGTCCTCATCCTCTGCCTCGTACTCCTTGATCTCCTCGGCAGTGAGCGATTTGGTCGCGCCCTTGGCGATGTTCCCCATGAGCTCCATGGGGATGGGAAAGACCGTGGTGGAGTTGTTTTCCGCGGCAATCTCGACGGCGGTCTGCATGAACCGAAGCTGGACGGCTACCGGGTGCTGCTCGATGACGTTGGCGGCCAGGGCGAGCTTCTTCGATGCCTGGTACTCACCCTCGGCGGCGATGACTTTCCCTCGACGCTCCCGTTCGGCCTCGGCCTGCTTGGCCATGGCCCGCTTCATCTCCTTGGGAAGGTCGATGTCCTTGATCTCCACGCCGGTGACGTCGATTCCCCAGGGATCGGTACCCTCGTCGATGATTCCCCGGACGATCTCGTTGATCTGCTCCCGTTCGGCCAGGAGCTCGTCCAGCTCTGACTGCCCGATCACGCTCCGCAGAGTGGTCTGAGCCAGCTGGCTGGTTGCGAAGTAGTAGTCCTCGATCTCGACCACCGCTTTTGCCGGATCCGCCACGCGGAAGTAGACCACGGCGTTCACGGAGAGACTCACGTTGTCCTTGGTGATGGTATCCTGAGGAGGGATATCCAAAGCCACGATGCGGAGATCCATCTTCCGCATGCGCTCTACGCCGTAGGGCACCAGGAAGATCAGCCCAGGGCCCTTGGCCCTCGTGAGTTTTCCGAGGCGGAAGATGACCCCCCGTTCGTATTCCCAAAGGATTCGGAGGGACGTGAAGAGGGCTCCGAGGCCGAAAGCGGCCAATGGGATGAAGATGGTGGCAGGATCCATGTTCTTCTCCTTGGAAATTCAAGCGTTCCCGGAGGGGGTCGAAGCCTTGGTATGGGCCCGCTCCGCTAGGAAGAATACGGGCGCCTCCAGCCCCCCCTTCATGGCATGGTGGAATTGTCACCTCCACCTTGGCCCCGGTGGAACCGAAAACGCAAGAGGTTCGCCCGCCGTTTTCGTTCGGCCCCGGCGGCCGAGAGTCGCAGCGGGGGAAATCCTGAGCCCGACATGTGCCCCGACCCGTCCGTCTGAAATGCCTGAGCCACTCTCAGCCTGCGACCTCCTCCCGGCGCAGGCTGCGTCAGCCCGAGTCGAGGGCTTCCCATGCCCGGGCCTCGGTCTCCCAAGGGATATCCCGGTCGTACTTAAAGCTGGGGGTCCTTCCTTCTGTCGCGATGGCTGGAGGTTTGGGCTGCCCTGGAGGAGACTTCCGGGGTGGGGCGGCCATGAGGGCCTCCCCCTTTGGGGAAAAGAAGACGATCTGGTGGTCGCGTTCGATACAGACTCTCACCCCGCCTTCGTGGACGGCCCGATGATGCCTGCGACACAAGAGGACCAGGTTCCTCAGCCTGGTCTCTCCGCCGTCGGCCCAGTGTTTGTCGTGATGGGCCTCGGCGAACCGAAGGCCACACCCTGGGAATCGGCATCCCCGGTCCCGGGCTTCCAAGGCCCGTCGGAGGCTTGGAGATACGGTCCGGGTCCGGCGGCCGGCCCTCCGAACCTGACGGTTCTCCCCCGGCATCTGGCCGGTCTCCCCCCCGTCTGGCCATTCTCCCCCGGCATCCGGCCATTCTTCCTCAGGACGATGGGCACAACGCTAGAGTCGCAGGCCAGCCGCCGAGACGTCTCCGCGGAGACGGGCGTTCCGTCTCCCAACTCGGAGAGGCCCGGCTCCCGATCCTCGGTCAGGGTGTCCCCATCCAGATGGGACGCTGGGATGATCCCCTGGGAGGGACGAAGGAAGAGACGGAGATTGGGGAACAGTCGAAGGAAGATCTGGGAGTGGATTGAGGGGCCACAGGAGGGGGAAATGGCGGCTCCTCCATGGCCTTGACACCCCCCAAAAGCCAAATGACCTTTTATGTCTAAGGCGGAGTAGCTCAGCTGGTTAGAGCAGCGGAATCATAATCCGCGTGTCGGGGGTTCGAGTCCCTCCTCCGCTACTCAACAAAGACAGTGGTTTTCGGCCTCCCGGATGGTTTACGGGGGGCTTTTTTTTGTGGGCTTTTGGTGGCCGTTTCGGTGCCACCTTTTGCCGTTGAGTGCCATCCGTGTGCCGTTTGGTGCCGTCTGGTTGCCGGGGTCTCGCCGGAAGGAAATCGGGCCGGCTGCCTTCGGTCGAAGCCGCATCGTTCCTTTACGGGGCTCAACGGGGTGTCCGAACGATCCCGGTGGTGTCTTTCTGGACCCCGGTCGTATCCTTCTTGACCGCCACCGAGTCACCCGGCGGCGGGGTGATGGGGAAAGCCTTTATTGCCTCTACGATCCCCTTCGCTGCCTTCTCCGGTTCGCTCATGATCACACGGCGGTCCCTGGGGCTCGTGATAAACCCGGTCTCGATGATTACGCCGATGGTCATGGGATGGAGGGCGTGTTCGTACCGCCGAAAGTTGAATGCATAGTAGTTTCGCATCCGGCGGGTCACGGTGGGGAGGCGTCGGATCGATGTGGCCTCCCCGTAGCTCTGCATCAGCAACTCGGCGAACTGGGAAGCCCGACCGGTGGCGTCTCTCCGAGGGGTGGCCACTCGGTAGCCTCTGGCGTTGGGGTCGTTGCTTCCGTCGGCATGGATGGCGATGAACAGATGGGCTCGATAACTGGGAGGGACGACGGCCGGGAGGACGTCGACCTCGTAGCCCAACTCCTCCAGGAGTTCGGCGGTTTCCTCTGCGATGGCCAGGTTGACTTCCCACTCGGCCGTCCCCCTCCAGGCGGTGCCGTTCTCGCGAAGGCCGGAGAGCTCTCGGGGGGCTTCGTTCGCTCTCCAATGACCGGCTTGGAGGCCTATGCGTACTTTCCCCTCGGGTGGCTCCCAATCCTCTGGAGTTGGAATCGGTCCCGGGTATCTGCTTCGGCGCCGGCTCCAGGATCGCCGGGTTCCCGGGGCTTCTTGGGGAGAGGCGGTCGGCGAGGTCTCGGCCTGCGCTTCAAGCGGCGGTTCCGATTCCATCGGGGAAGCTTTTTCGGCACCCGGCGGCTCCGGGGACAGGGAATTGGCTTCCCCGACCATTAGGCTGCCCTCCCCTCCCGTACCGAACCCCAAACCCATGATTCCCCCGGCCAGAATCATGATCCCTGCGATCCACAAGTGCTTCATGCTCACCCGATTGAAAGAAGGAAAGAACCGCAAAAACCACAGCGGTCATCGACGCTACCCACGGAGATCCGGCGATGCAATACGGTCCGGCCGTCACCAGCCAACCCCTGACAAAACCCTTGCGAGTTGATCACCTTTGGCCCCCGATTGTCCCGTGACCCCACAGAACTGACTGGCCACATCGGAGAAAGTACCCGTGAAAGAGAAAACGAGTTTCATGC
>JABDNZ010000046.1 GCA_013043565.1 Gemmatimonadota bacterium
GAGATACGTCGTGGTTCTGAACTATATCTGGATCGCCTTCTTTCTGGTGTCCCTCGTGGTGGGGATCGTCCGCCTCGTGTTCTTCCAGGACACCGAGATCTTCACGACAATGGTCAACAGCACCTTCGAAATGGCGGGAGTGGCCGTCGATATCTGCCTGGGTCTAATCGGGGTCCTGACCTTGTGGCTCGGCCTGATGAAGGTGGGGGAGAGGGGTGGGGCGGTGAACATGTTGGCCAGGGTGGTCCGGCCGTTTTTTCACAAGCTTTTCCCGGAGGTTCCCAAAGATCATCCGGTCCACGGATCGATGATCATGAACTTTGCCGCGAACATGCTGGGGCTGGATAACGCGGCGACGCCTCTGGGCTTGAAGGCCATGCAGGAGCTCCAGGAATTGAATCCCGACAAGGACACGGCCTCCAATGCCCAGATCATGTTTCTGGTGCTTAACACCTCCGGCCTTACCGTAATCCCGATCAGCATCATGGTCTATCGGGCCCAGATGGGGGCCGCGAACCCGTCCGACATCTTCCTCCCCATTCTTCTCACGACCTTTTTCTCCACCCTAGCTGGGTTGATCGCGGTGGGTCTGGTTCAAAGGATCAATCTCTTCGACCGAACGGTCATGGCCTACCTCATCGGCCTTACGGCGCTGGTGGGGGCGACGATCGTCTACTTCTCCCGGCTTCCCCAGGACCAAGTCGAAACGGTCTCGAACGTTGTCGCCAACGTCATCCTCTTCGGGATCATCTGCGGCTTCATCTCTCTCGCGATGATCCGCCGGGTGAACGTCTACGAGGCCTTCATCGATGGTGCCAAGGAAGGGTTCGCCGTGGTCGTCAAGATCATCCCCTACCTGGTGGCCATCTTGGTTGCCATCGGCGTTTTCCGTTCTTCCGGCGCCATGGACTTCCTCGTGGCCGGGATAGGGCGGGGGTTCGCGATGGTCGGGATCAATACCGACTTCATCGAAGCACTACCCACCGCCCTCATGAAGCCTCTGAGTGGGAGCGGGGCCCGAGGCATGATGGTGGACGCGATGCAGACCTATGGCGCCGACTCCTTCGTCGGACGCTTGGCCTGCACGTTTCAGGGGGCCACGGACACCACCTTCTATGTGATAGCCCTGTACTTCGGCTCCGTGGGTGTTAAGAGGACCCGACACGCGGTACCAGCCGGACTCTTTGCCGACTTCGTGTCGATCGTCGCAGGGATCCTGATTGCCTACCTGTTCTTTTACCAGGGATAGGCCGGCCGGGTTGTCCCTCTTCAGGCGAAAGCACAAAAAAAAGAAGCCCCGCGCTTTGCGGGGCTCCTCTTTTTTGCCTCTGGGACCAGCGAACCGAACTACGCCTGGCTCTGATAGAAGTCCATGAGGATTTTTGCTACCTCGGGCCGGGCGAACTCGCCAGGGAGTTCCTCGCCGGCAGCTAGCATGGCCCGAACCTTGGTTCCGGAGAGGAGCACGAAGTCATCCTTCGTGTGACCTTCGGGAGCCTCCCGCATCATGATGACCTTACCCAGCTTGGTGGAATATGCTGTATGGTCGGCCTCGAAGATCTTCAACTCCAGAGCCCCCTCGGGGACCTCTTCGCGGAAGATGGTTTGCGCGTCGAAGGGCCCATAGTAGTCGCCGACACCGGCGTGGTCCCGGCCGACGATCAGGTGGGTGGCTCCCATGTTCTGACGGAAGACCGCGTGCAGCACGGCTTCCCTGGGGCCGGCGTAGAGCATATCGAATCCGTATCCGGTGATTTCAACGGTATTCGGCGGGAAATAGAGCTCGACCATTTTCCGGATAGCGGCGTCCCGGACGTCGGCGGGGATGTCGCCGGGCTTCAGCTTGCCCAGGAGCATGTGGATCACGGCGCCGTCGGCATTCTCCCTCTCCATGGCCATGCGGACGAGCTCCTCGTGGGCCCGGTGCATGGGGTTCCGGGTCTGGAATGCGACGACCTTCTCCCACCCGTTCTTCTCGATGGCTTCCCGGATCTGCGGAGCGGTCCGGAAGGTGTCGGGGAAGTCAGCGGCGAAGTAGGAGTAGTTGAGGACCTCGATGGGGCCGGAGATCAGCGTCTTGCCCACGGTGTTGAATGCTTTGACCCCGGGGTGCTCCATGTCGTCGGTGGCGAAGACCTTGTCGGTCATGAAGGCCATCTGTTCGTCGGTGGCGGTCTCGATGGCGTCAACGGTCTGAATCGCCAGGACGGGGTTGCCGCCCACGTTGGGATCGAGAAGGGCGATCCGCATACCGGCCTCGATGCCGGATGCGTCCTCGACGACGTTCACGATGGGAACCGGGAAAAACAGGCCGGAAGTGGTCTTCATCTTCTCGGCGACGGCCAGAGAGTCGGCCAGGTTCATGTAGCCGGTGAGGGGGTTGAAGTAGCCGGATCCCATCATCACCGCGTTGGCGGCTGCCGCGGATGAGACGACGATGGACTTCAGGCCGGCGGCCTCTTCGACGAGAGCTGCACGTTTGGCGTCATCGGCCACGTACAGAGGGTTGAGGGTGTCGGAACCGTGTGGTTTGAGCATTCTTGAGTCTCCCTATTCTTTATATTTTGACGCTCATTGGAGGCCGAAGCGTGGGCCTTTTTTTCAGCGTCGTTTGGCTTCCGTCGTTAAACCGGGGAAAACGTGGGCTAGAGTCTATCGGCCCCGACTTCCGTTGGCAATGCGCTGTTGCCTGCGTCGGAGTAGACACCCTCTGACCGAGATTGTCCCAAAATGTCGACGACGCGGCTCTTTGGGGTCCATCCGGGGTAAGGGCGAGTCTGCACCCTACGTGGACGCAGCAAAAAGCGGACCCGATCGCGAGGAGAAAACATGAGATACACCTCACTCTTTTGTGCCCTTGCCGTGGTGGTGTTCTCGGCTTGCGGACAGGAAGGATCCACCCCGGGGGACGGGCAGGATCAAGCGTCCACCACGACTGTGCCCGGAGAGGGTGGGCCCCTGGGGGCCGTCCCCGTCCCGGCGGAGAACCCGTTGACCGAGGCGAAAGTGGCCCTGGGCCAGCAGCTATTCTTCGACTCGCGCCTCTCGGTGGACGGATCCCGCTCTTGCTACTCCTGTCACCAAAATGAGAATGGGAACGGAGGAGCCCTACAGAAGGCCGTAGGGCCTGGAGGCCGGCAGCTACCGAGGCATTCTCCGGTCATTTGGAATGTGGGCTATATGCCTCGATTCTACTGGGACGGCCGATCCGGGAGCCTGGAGGCTCAGGCCAGAGGTGCTTGGGGTGGGGGTAACATGGGAGTGGGTGCTGAATACCTGCCCCTCAAAGCGGCGGAGATCGGAGCGATCCCAGGCTACTCGGAACAGTTCGAAGCCGTCTTCGGGGCGCGAGGGGCCACCGCCGGGACCATTGTCGAGGCCATCGCTTCGTATGAGCGAACGTTGGTCTGCGACGATACCCGGTATGACCGGTTCATGGCCGGGGAGGGAGCCGCCCTTACCGAACAGCAGCAGTTTGGACTGGAGCTCTTCAACGGAAAAGCCGGGTGTGCCACCTGTCACACACCGCCATTCTTCTCCGCCCAGTTCGCCACGGACGACGGCATGTACTACAACGTGGGGATCGGAGTCGCGGGGGTACCGGAGAGCCAGGTGGACGTTGGGCGTATGTCTGTGACAGAGTCGGACGGAGACTGGGCCGCGTTCAAGGTTCCCAGCCTCCGAAACATCGCCGAGAGCTCACCTTACTTCCATGACGGCTCTGTATCCGATCTCGAGCAGGCCGTACGTTACATGGCCGGTCCCGGAGTGGCGAACAAGAACCTGTCTCCCCTCATCATGGACAGGGGTTTGACCGATGATGAGGTGAGGGCGTTGGTCGTATTCCTGGGCTCCCTTTCGTGCCCTGCAGAGCTGATCCGACCTGAATTGCCGGGAGGTTGACACCCGTGTCGTTCACACCTTTTCTCCCGAGTCCTCCGGAGGTTTCCCCGAAGGAGCTGACCCGCCTTCTCGAGAATGATGAGCCGATCCAGATCATGGACGTCCGGGCCCCGGAGAGGGTCGCAAAGGGGCGGATCGACCTGGTGAGCCCCGGTCGGTTCCACAATATACGTGGCTCGGAGTTGATCAAATACGGGGATGTTCCGAGCACCGGGCTGGACCCTGCGATCCCGGTGGCCGTGGTTTGCGGGCACGGCATGGACTCGAAGATCTTGGCTGCCCACCTTGGCCGCCTGGGGCTGGAGGCCAAATCCCTCAAAGGCGGCTTGGCCGCCTGGATGCGCTTCACCCAGCCTCGCGAGCTGGACCCCCCGCAGGGCATCGACAGGTTTCTTCAGTTCGACCGAATCGGCAAAGGGTGCCTGGGATACCTGCTGGTGAGTGACGGCCAGGCCCTTGTCGTGGACCCGCCTCTGGTCTGTCCCGAGTACCTCCAGGCATTAGAGGAGGCGGAGGCCGAGCTGGTAGGCGTGGCGGATACCCACGCTCACGCGGACTACCTCAGCGGCGCGCCGGGGCTGGCAAGGCATTTCGGAGTTCCGTACTACCTGCATGAGGCCGATAGCATCTATCCTTACGACGGGACCCCCGGCCGGGTTGGGTTCACACCCGTGGCCGAAGGGTCCTCCATCGAAGTTGGCCGGGCCAGGGTGGACGTGGTTCATACGCCAGGTCATACGGATGGGAGCGTAACCTACGTCGTCGAGGATCGTGCGGCCCTCACCGGGGACTTTCTGTTCGTCGAATCCATTGGGCGCCCTGACCTGGGAGGCAAGGAGGAGGAATGGGCGGGGAAGCTCTGGGCCTCCATGGCCCGGGCGGTCCGGGAGTGGGACAACGGCCTGGCCATCTATCCGGCCCACTATGCCTCTGAGAGGGAACGGCGTATGGGGCAGGCGGTCGGAATCCCCTTCGGAGTCCTCTTGGCAGAGAACGAGATCCTGAGGATCCAGGACCCAGAGGTGTTCCTCCACCATATCCTCAGCCAGAAGGCGCCGTTTCCGGACGTCTATCGAAAGATCAAAGCCATCAACGTTGGCTTGGCGCCCATCGTAGAGTCGGAGATCGAAGAACTGGAGGTAGGCCGAAACGAATGCGCCCTCGGCGGGACCTCGGGCTAGAAATCCGGGGCCTCAAGGTTGCTTCCTTCATCCGGCGGCCCTGTTTGCGGGGACGGTTGGACTAGGAGAAGGTGCGGAGGAAGGTCTCTGCCAGGGACCGCATGGCGGCGCGTTTCTCCGGATCCATGCGGTCAAGGGAGCCGAAAACCAAACTCATGCGGGCATTCCTCCCGAGCTTTTCTCGGTTCCGGGAAAGAAAGTCCCAGTAAAGGAAGTTGAAGGGACACGCTTCGGGCACGTCCGACTTCCTCACGTCATACCCACACGCGGCACAGTAGTCCGACATGCGGTTGATGTACTTCCCGCTCGCGGCGTAGGGCTTGGACCCCATGATCCCACCGTCGGCGAAAAGTGCCATCCCGTGGGTGTTGGGCAACTCGACCCATTCGAAGGCGTCGGCGTAGACGCTCAGGTACCATTCCTCCACTGCGGTGGGCGCCATGCCGGCGAGGAGGGCGAAATTCCCGGTGACCATGAGACGCTGGATGTGGTGGGAGTAGGCCTCGTCCCTGGTTTGAAGAATGGATTGTCTGAGACAGTTCATCTCGGTTTCCCCCGTCCAATAGAATTCCGGGAGGGGGCGTGACGCCTCGAGAAAATTCGTCTCGGCATACCCCGGCATCTTCAACCAATAGATGCCCCGAACGTATTCCCTCCATCCGATGACCTGGCGGATAAAACCTTCTGCAGCGTTCAGGGGCGCGGATCCATTCCGGTAGGCCTCCTCCACCGCCCGACAAACTTCCATTGGATCGAGCAAACCCACATTGAGATAGGGGCTGATGACTGCGTGGAAGAGGGTGGGGTCTCCCTCTTTCATGGCGTCCTGGTAGTCCCCGAAGTGGGGCAAAGCCTCGGATACGAAGTGGTTCAGCGATTGAACGGCCTGCTCCGCGGTGACGCCGAACCAAAAGGGCTCGAGTGAGCCGAAGTGACCCGGGAAATGGGCCTCCACCAGGGCCAGAACCTCCTTGGTGATTCCATCCGGGGAATGCCGGAGGGGGGGCGGTGGGGCCATCTCCTTCGGCAGGGATTTTCGATTGGCCTTATCGAAGTTCCACTTTCCGCCTTCGGGCTCTCCGTCTGCCGTCATGAGG
>JABDNZ010000048.1 GCA_013043565.1 Gemmatimonadota bacterium
CTCCCCTACCATCCACGGACCTTCGCTCACCATGGCCACGACCCCTGTCGCACCCATGGATCGAGCTTCCTCGACACAGGCCTGAACGAGCTTTCCACCCAACCCACCCACCTTTTGACCCCTCGAGTAGACCCAGAGGCAATGGACAAAGATCCATCCGCGGGCGTCCACGGGACGCCAGGCGTACTCCCCGGGTACGTATTCCAGAAATGCCAGGGGCTTTCCGGATTCGTCCCGGAAGAGGAAGAACCGCAGACCCTCCGCGAAACGGCTTTCGAGCCAGGCCGTCTTCGGCTCGTATCCCTCGTGCCTCGGATTGGTGAGGCATCCGATCCCGCACTCCTCGAGATTCTCCGGGCCTACCTTCTCCAGGAATGCTTTTGGGGGCGTGTCCTTGCTCATGACCCTCCGTTGCCGTTCAGAACCAGGGCAGCGATACCTTCCGCCAAGTCTCCAGCGCTCGCACTGGCGTTGGAGAGCACCACGACCGTCGTGGCATCATCCACGAACCTGATTATGGCTGCGCGGAATCCCACCCATGAACCTCCGTGGTGGACTGCCTTTCGCCCGAGACGATCACCGACCCTCCACCCGAACCCATAGTCAGAAACACTCCCGTCGTCGAGCATCGTCGGTGAAAAGGCCAGGTTTCGAATCTCATGACTGACCAGGGTGTCGGTGTCGAGGGCCTGATCCCACAGGTAGAGATCCTCGAGGGAAGCGTAAACCCCGCCGGCTCCCACCAACCAATTGGCGAAGTGGTCGTCCTCTTCCACCCAACCAAGTCCAAACCGCCCAGGTCGGTACCCCACCGCACGGTCCGGGATCTCCACGTCAGGCCGATCCCGAACCACCGCGGTTTCCATGTCCAAAGGTCTGAAGATTTCCTCCGCCAGAAACTCACCAAAAGGCCGACCCGAAACCCGCTCGACAATGAGGGCCAAGACCTCGTAACCCGGGTTGCTGTAACGGTACTGCTCGCCCGGGGCAAACAGGGGTCCACCCCAGTCTCGATAGATCGTGATCACGTCCCGGTTTGTAAGTACGGGATCACCGTCCGAATCAGAAACCCCCTGGAAAGTCTCTTCGGGGAGGTCGTAGTAGTCCGGCAGGCCGGAGGTGTGCCGCAAGAGGTGTTGGACCTGGATGCCGGGAAACCGTTCCAACTCTGGGACCCACTCTATCACAGGATCGTCGAATGCCAGTAGGCCCCGATCCGCCAGGATCATCGCAGCCATGGAGGTGAACTGCTTCCCAACCGACCCCAGGCGGATGGGCGTCCGGGGGGTGAGTCCGAGCTCCCTGTCGGTATTCGCCAAGCCGTAGCCCGCAGAATGGGTGACCTGCCCGTCTTGGACGACCATGGCCGCGGCCCCGGGAGAACCTGAGACCGTGAACTCGGAGAAGAGCTGGTCGACCCTTGGGCCGAGGGGCCCTGTGTCCCCCGTGGAAGGCGGAGGGGGTGAGCAGGCGACCGCTACAAAAAAAGAGAAGAACCAATACCCGCTTCGAAGCAATCTCAAGGCATCACTCCTCACGAAAAAGACTCCATCCGCGGCAGGGAGAAATGGTCCGCTATTCTCTGCGCGACCGTTCTCGGGTCAACCCGTGTATTGTCGATAAGGAGGTGATCGGGGAACGGAAAGTCCCCGTCGGAATTGAACCGATAGTCTTCTTCGTGTTCCAACAACCTCTTGCGGGAGCTCTCCATGTCCCGTTTGGACGCCTTAGCCGCCAACCGGTCTTCCCCTTCGTTCCGTTCGAGACGGACAGCCAGATCCGCCTTGAGCTCCGCGAACACCACTCTTCCCCCGGAAGCCTCGAAGATGGATGCCAGATCCTGCACGTATTCCAGTTCGCCGGCGTGGCCAAAGGCCCAGACGTAGGTGTAGATCAGGCCCGGGAGATCACTGATCACGACCTCGGACAACATCTCTTTCCTGAAGTTGGTGACCAGGCGCCTAAAAGGGGCCGTCCCGAAGTCGAATACCGGGAGCACGGCTTCGATGGACAGGTGTGCATGGAAAAGGGGAAATCCCGTGATCCCCGACAACTCCGCCCCTACCGTCGTTTTTCCTACCGCCGGAGGGCCGATGATCATCACGAGGGTTTTATTCATAGAGCGATACTCAAGCGAAATGGACCGCAGCAGGAATCAACCGGAGGAAGACCGCCCCGACCATCAATCTCCAGTCCATACCACGCATCTGATCCTCCGAACCGTTCAAACGGATCCCGCTGGTCTAACGCACTCCGCCTGGCCCAACGGGGATTGGGACCGGAGGGGGGAGCTCTTGGATAAAGAACCGGTCTCGACCGGGCCCCTTCCCCGGTGCCCCGAGAGGATTAAAAAGACTGTACGGGTCGGCGGCGGTCATGTTCACCGCGTACCCCATGTCGGCGAAGCTCGCGATGGTGATGCCACTCAGAGGATTCAAAACACCGCCGCCCTCGATCCAGCCGGTCATGAGCTCGGAGTCGTGGACCGACTCCCGCCAATGGCCGTCGCGAGTTCCCGGCCCTCCGGTATTCTCCACCGGGACCTTGGGGTCGTTCCGAATCGAACCTCCGGCTGCGTCGAAGGCCAGAACGGCCGCGACCCCGACAAAGTAGGGATCGTTCGTTCCTCGTCCCACCAGGAGTTCGTTGGCCGAAGCGTTCCAGAGGGTACCGAAGCCCAGAACATGGCCCATCTCATGGACGATGACGTCCTGGAGCAGGCCCGATGCCTGTAGATCGAGGAGGTCCGCTTCGTCCAGCTCCATGATCCCCGTGAGTGGGAAGGCACCTCCCACGGTCCTGTAATAACAGGGCCCGGCTCGGCCCAGGATCCCTCCCGAACCGTCGATGGCCCTCACGGTCACATAGATCTTCAGATCATCGATCCCGCCACCCTCGGTCACAGGCTGGCACCCCCCGGCCGGAAGCGTGCCTCCAAAATCGGGAATGTCGCCCACGATGATCCCCTCCCACCGGGTGGCGGCATCTTCAAACACCATGGAAATCGATGGGTCTACCGGGGTCTGATACTCCAACTCGAGGTCGAATCCACCGGCTTCCGTTCCGGTGGCAAGGAAGACCGCCGGGGGCAGCCCCGGGGAGTTGGCGGTCAATCCGTTGGGCCCGGCGGACGGACCCAGGACCCAGGCGTCCGGCCCGGCCAAACCTTCCAGGTCGGTGACGGACGACCCACCAGTCACCGAACCACCCCCAGCGGTCACGACGAAGTTCACCGGCACGCCGGGAACCGGGTTCCCAAAAGCGTCCAGAACCAGGACAGAAGGGGGGATCGGTACCGGGGTGCCAACAAGTACGCTTTGACCATCGCCAGCCACCATCCACAATACTTCCGGAGGAGCCGGAGTCCCCGCTGCGGAAAACGTCACCGGATCCAGGCCGCCCACCGACGCGGAAAGGGTGTTGGGCCCCACTTCGGTACCGAGGGTCCAGCTTCCCACTGCTGCCAGTCCGTCGGCATCGGTGAAGGCTTCCCCCTGGACTAGCGTCCCCCCGCCGGAGAGGACCGAGAACTGCACGGGAACCAAGGCTATGGGGCTCCCGAGCTGGTCGGTCACTTTCACCTGAGGTCGAGTGGGCACGTCGGTGCCGACCTGAGCCGTCTGTCCGTCACCGGCGACCTTGATCAGGGCAGCGGGCGGAGCGCTCAGCCCGGTGGCCTGGAAGGTCACGCTACCGAGGCCAGAGGCCGAGGCCGTGAGCCGATTCAGGCCAGGGTTCGGTCCAAGGGTCCAGCTCCCAACCGCGGCTGTGCCGTCCCACCCCGTTTCGACCTGGCCGCCCGAAACGGAGCCACCGCCGTCCACCACCTCGAAATCCACCGGTACCTGCGGCACACCGTTACCGTACTGATCCTCGATGCGAACAGCCGGCGGCTCGGGCACCTGAGTCCCGAATTGGGCGGTTTGATCGTTGCCGGCCTGGACGGCCAACCCGACTGGGGTGTCGGCCGTAGCCGTGGCGAAAAAGGTCACTTTCTCCGCGAGGCCGTCTACCTCCGCGGTGGCCGAGTAGGCCCCGGCCCGAGTCCCCAGGGTCCAGCTCCCGGCCGAGGCCCCACCCATTTCGTCCGTCACGGAGTTCGGGCCTCCAATCACCCCTGGAGAGCCGTCCATATCCGGAGAACCGGAGGGGGAGAAGGTCACAAGCACATCGGGGACCGGATTCCCGAAGACGTCCTCGACGCGGACCCTCGGCGTATCCGGGACTTCCTGTCCAACCGTGGCGGTTTGGAGGCCACCCCCCTGGGCGAGGGCTTGGGCCGGGGGCCCCGGCTCGGCAACGGCGTCCAAGGTGAAGGGATCGAGGCCCGGGACCTGGACCTCGAGTGTTTGTATTCCAGCCGTGGGACCCAGGGTCCAGGGGCCTGCCACCACCACCCCACCGGGGCCCGAGACCTGGCTTCCGCCCTCGATCGTCCCGCCCCCGACCTTCACGTCGAACGCCACCGGGACTCCCTCCAGAAGGTTCCCGAAACGGTCGGCCACCAGGAGAGTCGGTCGGATGGGTAGCTCGGTCCCGACCCGACCCGTTTGGCCGTCGCCCAGGAGAATGGTCACCCGGTCAGGGGCATCAGGGACACCC
>JABDNZ010000053.1 GCA_013043565.1 Gemmatimonadota bacterium
CGGGTCTTAGGCTCGGGGTCCTCCGTCTCAGGCTGAGAGAAAAAACGCCGCAGAGCAGGTTGCTCTGCGGCGTTTTTTCCGTCCTCGTCAGGCGAGAGCGAGTCTCACATCAGCCCTCCGCCGCCCCTCGGCTTCGCCCTCCGAGCTCCGGAGGATGAGGAACCCCTGGAAGCTCCGCTACTGCTGATCTTGGTGGACCCGCCTCCGCCGCCCCTGGGCTTCGCCGTCCGCCCCGAGGACCCTGAGCTCCGGCCCGGAGAGGAGCCTACACTGGCAGCACCCCGAGATCCACCACTGCGGGACCCGGCAGTCCTACCCGTATAGCCGGAGCTTCCACCGCCCCGAGTATACCCCTGGCCTTTGATCATTCGGCCGCTCGAAGTCCTGGGGGAGACCACGATCGTGGTGGGTCGGTAGTACCCATATCCCCCGTAGGGGTACCCGTAGCCGTAGCCATACCCGCCGTAGCCATACCCACCGTAGTAGAAGGGAGAGTACCCAAAACCATAGCCCCATCTGGAGCCCATGCCCCAATAGAAGGGGTCGTAGAATCCCCCCGCCATATAGATGCTCCGACGCGGCCGGTATCCCTCTTCCGTCGCGTACTCATCCACCTGGACTGGCCCGGATTTCACGGCGAAGCGTTCGGGAAACGAGACGGCAACCACTAGATCGATGACCCCTGCCGGAACTCCGGCGTCGTCCAAACGAACCAGCATGTCGGCATCCACCGCGAAGGGGTCTCCCCGCTCCACGATCAGGGCTTCCACGGCGGCGCCGTCGACCTTACCCACCGCTTCGACGATGTCCTCTTCCGTCAACCGGGCGGAGGCGGCGATCCGGGCCCTTTTTACAGCCGAGGCCCTCGGGCCGGTCACGTTTTCCAGGCCGGCCTCTTCGACCTTGCTGGATCTCGCCAGGCGGTACCGGAGGACCCAGGGCGACCCATCGACAGCCTTGATATCCGCCCACTCCATGGGGTTGATCATGGCCAGGATCCCCGAAGCTTTCGTCCTGTCCCCGCCTTCACAGACATATTCGGACTTGAGGTAGATTCGACGGCCGTCATCCGAGAAGCGAGCCTCCTCTATACCCTGGCATTCTTCCCGTTCCACGTTTCGGGATATGCCGTCAGCCAGGATCGGGTCGCTGGCCGTGGCCTCTCCGTCGGCCCAGCTCACGAACTCTACGCCAGCTCCGTCAGCGGAGGGTCGGACACATAGGAGGGGAGCCTCATCCTCACCCTCCAGCGCCTCCCAACACCCAAGCCATGGGAGCCACCGGGCATCCACATCCTGAGCCGCGCCGGGAGACGGTGCCATCCCAACCAGCAGCACCACACCCGCCAGCAAAAGGCCGGCAGCCGAAGTGCGCGAAGTCTCTTGTCTACTCATGGTCATCATCCTTTCGCGGCTCAAAACCGAACACCAAATCCCATGGTGAACTGGAATCCAGAGAGGTCGATGGGCTCATAGCCTCCAAACGACGACCGATCCAGATCGGCGTCGGACAAGGAATAACGCCCTTCGGCCATCACCACCCACTGGGGTGCGAGGGCCCACTGTACTCCTCCGAAGGCATGCCCAACCCAGGCCCACCCTTCCGAAACGAGGGTGTCCCGGTAGATGGGACAGCCTTCCGTCTCACAGCCCGGGTCGAAAAAGTCGATAAACTCCCCGCTCTGGGAGAACTCGTACCACATCCGTCCCCCTCCAGCCCCAATATATGGGGCCCAGGTTGTGGGAATCCAAGAGAGATTCCCCACCTTCCGCCCCCGGTCCATCAGAAAATACCGAACGGACGCCGTCAGCGGGACCTGGGTAAAGCGGGTCTCCTGTTCGATCGGTAAGTCGTCGGTACCCTCAAAATCGGTGTATTCGGACCAAGTACTTGATCTCCCGTAGGAGAACTCGAATGCCAGGTCCATACGGTCGTCCAGGAAGAAAGAAAGCCCGCCACCGAGAACCGGCGCGTGGAAATCCCCCTTCTCCAGCGTGAACTCCTGGACAAACTCGTCGAAGATGTCGCTCCCGGCCCCCCGTACCCCGTACCCGAGGGAGAACGAAAGAGTCACCTTGGGAGCATCGAACAGAAAGTCCCCCATCCTCTCCTGACCGCTGGCCGTGTCGATCCCGAACAGGACCGCTCCACCCAGGGCCAAAAACACTACCAGGGAACGAATACGCTTTCGGATTGTCATCATTTACCTCCAGAAACCCGCTGACCGATAGATCCAGAAAGGGGGCAGCGATTCTAGAGAGCGCAAGGTATGTGCCAGTCCGGACCCCCTCATATTTCAATGATTTCGGGGGGTTTTACACCTGCAGAGACCCAATGCTCCCCCAGTTGGACAGGTGCCGTCCTTGATAGGGGACAACCTCCGCAAGGCCGAGTTCCAACTTTTCTCGCGATTTCATCATCCAATTAGGGTCGGAAACGGCCGGGCGTCCGGCCATGGACTGGAAGAAACCAAAGGAGTGGCCTCATGCGCTACATATCTCTGATTCTGGGATGGGCGGTCCTGATCACGCTGGCCATCCCCCCCGCACCCCTTCGGGGGCAGGACGACACCTTCCAGTGGAGTGGGAGGATGACCTCGGGGCAGACCCTCGAAGTCAGGGGAATCGTCGGGAACGTTCGAACCACCCTGGGCTCCGGGGACAGGGCAGAAGTCGTGGCCATCAAAAGGGGGGAGCGTGACGACTTCCATCAGGTCGCGGTCGAGATGGCGGAAGATGGCGATCTTATCGTCATCTGTGCCATCTACGGCAGCTGGAATCATGGAGAAGGTCGCTGTCACCCGGATCATGACGATCGCCGGGACGATGACGATGAACGCAACCGAAATGTCGACATGGACGTGAGCGTGGACTACGAGGTTCGCCTACCCGCCGGAGTCGAGCTCGACGCCAACATGGTCTCCGGCGACATCGAAGCCGATGGCCTTCGTTCCGACGTGAGGGTAAACACGGTGGAGGGGACGATCTCCGTCGTCACCACCGGACGGGCATGGGCCAACTCCGTGAGCGGCGACATCGAAATCGAAATGGGCGACTTCGGTGGCGGAGACATGGATTTCCAAACGGTGAGCGGGGACATCACACTGTGGCTTCCGGCGGACTTCCAAGCCGACGTGGACTTCAACTCACTGTCCGGTGACTTCGACACCGACTTCGAGATGGACGTGAAGAACAAAAACGAGCGCCGGTGGGTCGGTTCCCAAATCGAGGGGACCATTGGAGGCGGCGGAAGGGACCTTTCCATCAACACGGTCAGCGGCGATGTGACTCTGAAGCGTTCCAGAGGGTGAGGGTGGGCCGTTTCGACTTCGGATAGCGTGACGGAAAAAACCGAGCGGGCCCCGGGAAATCCCCGGGGCCCGCTCTCTTTTCCCGGTTGTACCGAGCCGGTCAATCCCTACGGTATGCCGCGGCCTCGATGGCTGCGACCACGTGGCCTACCCACCCCAGGAGGCCCAGCGTGAAGACATGGATGGCCGCCGCGAGCAGGAAAAAGAAGAGTGCCGCGAACAGCCGCCCCTGAACCAGTTGGCCCAGGCCGGGGATAAAGAAGCTGGCAATGGCTGCGAGTACGTTCCCTGTCGAGCCTTTTCCACCTGACATTATTTTCCCTCCGGACGAAAGAACACCTCCCCCCTCCTTACGGGAAGGGGTGGCGTCCGGGTTCAAAAGGGACCGATTCCAAGCAGCTCCCTGCCCGGAAACGGGCTAGCGGTTGGCTCCGTGCCAGGCCGCCAGGACTTCGGCTTCCCGTTCCGCCGTGACCCCGGCTCGCAGGGGATCTTGTTCTTCCAGAGGTCGGGAGAAGTGATAGTCCAAGGTCTCTTTGGCCGTCACCGCGAGGGGGCGGAAGGTGAACCCACGCTCGACCTCCGGAGTGAGGTCGAATCGGGCGAATCCCTCATAGCCCGGCTCCGGCGGCCTCCACACCGGCATATGGGAATACGGCCGGATTCCCTGGTCGTCCAGGAACGGCTTGGGGACCCAGGTGAACGTGGTTTCGGCCGTCGTGACTGCCCGAATGCCATAGAGGAGCTGGGCCATTGGGCGGGGGTTGGCCGGGCCGACGCAGTTGAATACACCGTTGTACTCGTTCTCAGCCACCCGGACCATCCACTCCGTGAAGTCCCGGACATCGATGATCTGGACCGGGTCGGAAGGATCGCCCGGAGCGAGGACCTCCCCCCCGCGGTTGATGCGAACAGGCCAGTACGTGAAGCGATCTGTCCTGTCCCCCGGACCGATGATCAACCCGGGCCGAAAGACTGTCGAAGTGTCGGGGAAAACCTTCTGGACTTGTCGCTCGCAAAGGGCCTTCTGGAGGCCGTACGGGAGCCTCTCGGCGCCGGGCTCCACACCGGCCGTCTCGTACGTAAACGTGGGAGCGTTTGCATGCATCGGCACGGAGCTAAGGTCCGAATAAGCCGAACGGGACGAGACATAGTGGTACCGGTCCACCGAGTCCTTCAGGAATTCGGTGGAATACTCCACCCAATCGATGTTCGAAGCATTGTTGTCGAAGCAAACGTCCCAGCGTCTGTTTCTGAGCGACTCCAGGTCTCCATTCCGATCCCCAACCAGCTTTTCCACCTCAGCGAAGAGATGTGTATTGCTCCGGCCCCGGTTGAAGAGCGTTATCTCATGGCCCCGGTCCAGAGCATATTGGACCGTGTGGGGCCCGATGAAACCGGTTCCACCCAGGACGAGGATCCTCAGCTTCCTGGCCGGGGGCCCCTCCTGATGGATTGGATCGGCGATCCCTCCTGCCCGAAGCAAAGTGGTTCCGGACACCCTTCCTGGAGTGATCCCGAGGCCCAGCGCTCCCCCCGCCACCGCGGAAGTACGCAGGAAATCCCTCCGGCTGGTTCCTTTGTTGTCCATGTCTCTCTCTTCCTTTTAGTCAGTATCCGACGGCGGCCCCACCCCTTCGATGGTCCGAAGCGCCGGCCAAGCTCCCGTCCGGTAGCCTCATGATGGCCTGAACGTCGCCAATGTAAGAGTAAACGTCCTCCGCGCGAATCCGTTCCTCCAAGGTGTGCCCCATGGCCTCCAGGCCGGACACGACATCCGGGGCAAGAGATCCGGGCTCGATCTGGATCATGTCTGGGAGATGTTGATGGTGGATCCTCGGTGCGTTCAGTCCCTGGCGTATGCCCATGCCGAAGTCGATCACGTTCGAGACTTGCTGGAACACGTTGGTGATGATGGTCGCCCCGCCGGGGGAACCCAGCACCATGAAGAGCTCACCGGAAGGATCCGCGACGATGGTCGGCGTCATGGCAGAGAGCATTCTCTTTCCTGGGGCGATGGCGTTGGCCTCCCCTTGGACCAAGCCGTATTGATTCGGGAAGCCCGGCCGCCCGGAGAAGTCATCCATCTCGTTGTTCAGAATGAAGCCGGCGCCGGCCACCGTCACCTTGCTACCGAAAAAAGAGTTGATGGTGGTGGTGATGGACACGGCATTTCCTTGGGCGTCGACGACGGACAAGTGGGTGGTCTCTCCATCGTCGGCTGGACCCAGGCCCGGCCCGATCTCCAGCGAGGGGGTTGCCCTGCCCCTGTCGATCGAAGCCCTCCGCTCGGCGCCGTACTCGTCCGAGATCATTCGACCCAGAGGAATCTCGACGAAATCCGGATCGGCCAGATAGGTGTTGCGATCCGCATAGGCCCGCTTCCAGGCTTCGGCCAGAAGGTGGACATGCTCCGGGGAGTGATACTCCATGGAGCCCAATTCGAAACCCTCGAGGATCTTGGTCATGGCGGCCAAGGTCGCTCCACCGCTGGAGGTCGGCGGCATGGAGATCAGCCGGTAGCCCCGGTACGTAACCTCCACCGGGTCCCTCCACACGGCTTCCATCCGGGCCAGGTCGTCGTGGGTGAGGATCCCTCCACCTCGCTCCATCTCCGCCACGACCAGGTCGGCCGTGAGGCCCATGTAGAATCCATCCCGCCCTTCCGACGCAATCCGCCCCAGGGTGGAAGCCAGGTCCGGCTGCTCAAAAACCTCCCCCACGGCTGGCGCATCGCCACCGGGCAGGAAGGCAGCCTCGGTAGCGGGGAAGATTCGGAGGCTTTCTCCCGCCATCCTGAGCTGACGTACCTGCCTCTCTCTGAGGGCGAACCCCTCCGCCAAATGCATCGCGGGTTCCACCAAGGCCGACCACTCCATGCTCCCGAATCGCCGGTGGGCTTCCCACAATCCTGCCACGGCGCCAGGGACTCCTACGGCCAGGTGCCCGACGACAGACGCATCCGTCAACTCCCCGGCTTCGTCCAAGTACATGTCCCTCGAGGCGGCCATGGGGGCTCGTTCCCGGTAGTCCAGCGCAGCAGTCGTGCCGTCCGACAGTCTGACCACCATGAAGCCCCCACCACCGATGTTCCCGGCCTCGGGGTTCACCACGGCCAGTGCAAAGGAAGTGGCGATGGCTGCGTCGACGGCATTCCCCCCTGCCTCGAGGATTTCGATTCCTGCGGTGGAGGCATAGTCGTCCGTGCTTACTACCATCCCATTCTGGCCTATGACCGGTGATTCATCGGCTGCATACGGCCAATCCTCTGGGAAGGTGACTCCGTGGCTGTCCGGGGTGCAGGCCCAGGCCAGGGCGAGGACAAGCGCAACACGAATACCGGGATGGAGTGGAGAGACCATGAGGTTCCCTTTTCCGGAGCGGCAGAATGAGGAGCCGGCTAGTTCGGGATAAAACCCACTTGAAGACGATAGGGGACGGAGGCGCCGGCGCTGAAGGCCGACACCTTGAAGTAGAATTCCTCACCGGCTTCCGCGATGAGCGTCACTGCCTCGTTTCCACTGTTCCCCTGGAGGTCCTGGTCCGAACGTTCCAAAGCCTCCGCGTACTCCCCGGGCGTGAAGGCCTCGAGGATCAGGTCCCCTTCCTCCGCCCTGGTGGTCACCGTGAGGGTACCGCCCTTCTCGGCCTTCAGGACGAACCAATCCCAATAGTCTCCCTTGGCCCCGTCGATGGCATCGGACCGGGTCTCCTGGCCGACGCGAATCCGAGTCGCCGAGCTGGGGGAACCGTCGGGGTCAGCCGGCACTGCCAGCCCAGGGAACGGCAGCCAGGACACACCGATCTTGAACGACCCTTCTCCACCCCCGAAGGTCTCCACTCGAACCTGATAGCTCCCAGCTCGCGGAAGAGTCACGGCAAACTGCTCGGCTCCGGCGTCGCCCCCCAGGTCCTGATCAGACCTACCCTCGGGGAGGGGTTGGCCGTCGGCGTCCGTCACCAGAAGGAAGAGGTCTGCCTCATCCGCCGCCCGAACCACGACTGTCAGCACCCCGGCTGTCTCCGCTGAGAACCCAAAGAGGGTAGGACCCTCCCAGCTTATGGAGCCCTCCAAGAGCTCACCCGACACCAGTGTCACGGGAGCCTGGCCGAGTGCCGGGAGGGGCCCCACAAGCCCCAGGCACAGTGTGAGCAAGATCGAGGTGACCCCGCAAAAAGATCGGTCAATCATGTCCCACTCCTTATTGGTGATCCCAACGGACTGGGAGGACATCCCTCCCGGACCACATTGTAGGTGATGCTCGCCACCTGCCAACCCTCACCCCCGTCCACGAGCGTAAACACGTCGATGCCGCAGTGGCTGAACTCACCGTTCAGGTGAAAGTCATAGGGGGTCCAGACCATGGCTACTCGTCCCTCCACCTTCACCACCGGTTCCCACATCCTTTCAAGGAGGTCCTGGTCCTCCCCTCCCAAGCTCGCCAGGAAGTCCCCACCGGAAACGGTGGCGAGGGCCGGGCCCTCATCTCCCTCCCGAACGCTGTAGATCATGGCACCGGGGGCCAAGAGTGAGGCCAACGTCGCGGTGTCCGTCCGGGAAAGGGCTTCCAGGAACCCTTGGGCGACCCCGGCGACTTCTCCGGCCTCTGGGCCTGGATCGGGGATGGTTTCCCCAGAAGGGGCAGGAGAGGAGCAGGCCGCCACCAGGGCGACAACGCCCGACACCCGAAAAAGGAAGGAGGGTCTCATCGGAACTACCTTGGTTCAGGGGATTCGAAACCTGAGTAGTACAAGATCCGACAAGCCGGACGCAAGCGCCCGCCGGCTTCACACTTCTGAAAGGAGTTCAGGATGCCGAAGTCGGCTCACACAAAACCGGGGGCCGCCCCTGGGTTGGAGCCGCCCCCGCCGATTGCACTGATTGATGTGGGACCGGAGAGACTATCCGGGCAACCGCCTGTCCATAGCGGCCAGGTACCTCTTCACGATCTTCCCCGATCTGCCGAAATCGATGTGCTCGTCCTCGGACACCGACTCGGCGTTGGCATCCACCCTCACCCTCCCATCTTCCAACTCCCGCACCACCACCAGAAGGACGTGTCCCTTCAGATCCCAGATGCTCCAACCCGCCCTGGCCCTGATCCGACCGTGTTCCTCCTCGGACTCGACAAGGGCCAAGCCCGCATCGTCCACGGATGCCAGAGCAGCCTCCCAAACTGTACCGGGGTCGGCCTGATAAGACCTGGATCGCTCCGCTTCCGGCATGTTGTAGGTGTGGGCACAACCGGTGGTATACAACAGGGCCAGGCTTGCGAGCATAGCCTTGTTCATTTCGGCCTCCCTTCGGCAAAAGGCAAACGGTTCCGACAAAGAGGGGCAACGGCCGTGCCATACTCGCCAAACTGAGAACCGTTTGATTTAACGGGGTTTATCGACGGCATGCCCTACCGACGCGGAGGGCCCGAGTCCTTTCTCGAGGACACCCCTTGTCGCGGCAGGGGGACATGGGGGACCATACGCCCTGGCTCCGGGCTCCATGGGCTCCTATTCTCCTCGGACTGACCGAAACCCGAAGAAAGGCATGCTGCGAATGAGGATCCGGAGTCCAAAATCGATGCTGGGGTTGGCCGCCCTCCTTGGGCTGGCCTGGATCAACCCGGTCCCCGGCGAAGGACAGACAACCTCTTATCTGGACCACGACGGGCTTACTCGTGAGCTTCGATCCGTCGTGAATGACTCGGACCTGGCCACCATGGAATCCCTCGGCACCACCCTTGGTGGTCGGGATATCTGGCTGGTGACGGTAGGGGACCCGGGCGGGCCACCCATGGAGCAACGGCCCGGTGTCTTGGTGGTGGGAAACCTGGAGGGAGACCACCTGGTAGGGAGCCACCTGGCCCTGGAGTCCGTCCGGTACCTGATCCAGAACGCCGGGGATCCGGAGGTGAGTGAAGCTCTGGAAAACCAGGTGTTCTACTTCTTCCCGCGCCTCAATCCGGACGGCGCCGAAGCCATGTTCGGACCGGTGAAGTGGAATCGGCGGACCAACGCAAACGATAGAGACGACGACAATGACGGTCGAATGGGGGAGGACGGCCCCGAAGACCTGAACGGCGACGGAGCGATCACCATGATGCGGGTCCCCGATCCCGCTGGGAGTTACATGATCGATCCCGAAAACCCTCGGATCATGAAACGGGCCGACGCCACCAAGGGGGAGGCCGGCGCCTACAAGATCTATTGGGAAGGCACCGATGAAGATGGTGATGGATTCATAAACGAAGACGGCCCCGGGGGCGTAGACCTGAACCGGAATTTCCAGCACGAGTACCCCTATTGGCACGCCGACGCCGGCAGGTACATGGTGAGCGAGATCGAGTCTCGGGCCATCATGGACTTCGCCCTTTCCCACAAGAACATCGCAGCTGTCCTCACTTTCGGAGAAACGGACAATCTGGTAACGCCTCCGGACTCGAGGGGTGGGCTGGCCGGGGCCCGGATTCTCGATCTGGCCGCCTTCGCCGATGAGTCCCTTGAAAGCGTACAC
>JABDNZ010000056.1 GCA_013043565.1 Gemmatimonadota bacterium
TAGAGTACAGGGCGTCCCGCGCCGGGTTCTCGAACCCTCGGACCCCCAGCTCCGGCCCCCAGGCATTTCCCCCGTCGAAAAAGAGGACTCCGCTGATCCAATCGAGGTGAAGGGGGAAGAGGCCCGCCCCCCGGTTCACCAGCTTTATGGGGAACCGGTATTCAAGAGAAGCGGACCAGGCGAAGCGGCCCCACCGACTCGCTGTCGGATAACCCCTGACGGGGAAAAAGAGGCCCTGCCCCAGGTCGATGAACTCCACGGGAAGGTTGGCCCCTGAGGCACCCCCTACCTCGAAATGGAATGCGTCGGCCCCAGGCCCACCTGCGACGCCCCCGCTGGCCCGGATCCCCAGCACGTGATTCCCGAATCCGGGCCCTCGAAACCCCTTGTAGGCGACAAAACGCCCGATGAGGTCCGAAAAAGACCGGTCCGACCCGGTTACGTCCTTCAGGGAGTCGGCCAGGGTCAGATCCGTTCTGGCCCGAGCGCGGAGGAACAGGCCCACCCCGTCCTCCGGGCTCACAGAGAACGGGAACCGCCTCGCATTGCCGAACGAGAGCGTGGCCCGGGCCTCGGCCAACCGAACGTCGGGACGGGTCAATCTGAAGCGGTCACTCTCCTCCAGATTCTCCTCGAGGAAGAACCTCTCCTCCCAGACATGGGACGCTCCCACCGTCAGCGTGGTGCTGTTCCGGTGCCGTCTGCGGAAAAGAGCCACGCTGGCTCCCAACGCCCTCTCACGCTCCACCAGAAAGATGGGCACGGTGTCATCGGCCTCGGTGATTCCCGCCCAGGGCCGGCTACCGGCGTCGTAGCTTTGGCTCGCGGCCAGGCCGAATAGGGGGTTCTCGAGGCCGCCGTAGGAGTACGAACCAAATCCATTGAAGGAGGCGGCCCCCCCGGAATACGTCCCAGCAAAGGAATAGGAGTGCCGCCCAACCAGGTCCTCACCGGAGGTCATGAGCCCATACCCGGGGGCCAGGACCTCCACGTCGCCGGCCTGGTCGCCCTCCCGGTAGGTCGGAGCCCAATAGGTCGGGAGGAGAGTCGGAAATGGGCTGTACGGCTCTCCCTCGAGGTCGACTCGGTGCCGGAGGCGGGCTACATCGGACCCGGTCTCGAACCGAGAGTGGAGCGGGGCCGGCGGGAACCATTCGTCGGGACGGAAAGGGATCCGTTCGACTCTCCACCCATCGGCATGGTAGGAGGAGTAGTAGATCCACTCCCCCCGGGGGTCCACCGAAGGAAAGGCTCCGCCTCCAAGAAAGTTCGTGATCTGGCGCAGAGTCCCGGGCTGGGCCGTCTCGGGGTCCACAGAAACCCCAAAAAGGTTGGGAATCCCGCTCCGGTCAGACGACCAGAGAAGCCAGCGACCATCGGGACTCCATGTCGGCCCGTTGTCTACGCCCCGGTCCCGGGTCACTTCCCATAGGATCTCTCCCCGGGGGTCCAGCAGGGCCACATCGAAGAAGGCGCCCGGTCGCCAACGTGACGCGGCGATCCACCGTCCATCGGGGGACCATTGGGGGTAGGACCAGAGGGCCTCTTCGACGTACTCCGACAACGGTTCTACGGAGCCGTCTGCCAAATCGACCAGCACGAGCCGGTTGGTCCCAAACCCCTCCTGGACCGCCACCGCCCGACGACCATCCGGGGATACGTCCGGATGGTCCAGGCGACCGGCGTCGGAAATCCGGGTGGCTCTGCCCCCCTGACCGGTGAGAAACAGGTCGCCCCGCCGCCGGTAAGAGTCCGTGAACTCGACTTGAGAAAAGAGGATCTCCCCCGTGGGAGTCCAGGAGAACTGGGACAGGTTGTTGGTCCTCACCAACTTCTCTTCCCGACCGGAGGTGAGATCGATCAATCGGATTTGGGGGTCGCTCCGGCCGTCGGCCCGGGCGAAGGCCAGCGTTTGGCCGTCACGGGAAGGTTCGGGGCTCCAAGCGTAGTATCCCTCGTCCGTGATCGCCTCCCCGACGGTCAGGGGTGCGAACCGGGTGAGTGAGTCCCGAAGGGCTGCGTACCTGGCCTCCAAGGAGATCTCCCATGCGCTCCACGCATCCGAAAAAGAGATCCCGAAGGCATCCCGGGCCGCCGCATTCAACCGGTAGGGGATCCACTGCCCCGCCACGGCCTCCACGAACGAACCCATGGCCTCGCTGCCGTGGAGATCCATGAGGTATTTGAGAAAAAGGGACCCGTAGATGTAGTACCTCTGGCCTCCGGGCCAAACCGGCGAATCCCCAGAGGTCTGATCGATGCTTTCGAACCCTCCCTCGAGAATCGCGGTCCGAACGACCATTTCATGGAAGCTGCCCCTTACGCGTCCGGCCTGGGTGAGCTCGGACTCGTAGTAGGTAGCCATACCCTCCCCCGTCCAGCCTGGAGTCGCCGAGCCCGGGAAAAATGGCCATTCCAGGGGCACGCGTCCGAAAATGGTCCGAAGGACCCCCCCCAGATTCCTGGCCCTGTCCTGGTGGAACGTATGAACGAGCTCATGGGTCACCACCAGCTCCAACCACTCGTCCATGAAGGGCAGCCCGAACCCGTCCACGGGAGGCGGGACGAAGACTACGATTCTGTTGGATGGGAAGACCTGGGCGAATCCGTTGGAGATATCGGCGTGGTCGGTCAGGACCAGGTCCACCATCTTCTTCGGTGGCTCCGCCAGGGTCTCCTCGAGAGCGGTCCACGCCCTTTCCGCTCTCTCCCCCGCCCTCTGGGCGAGCTCCAGAAGATCTCTCGGGTAGGTTACCCTGAAGTGCTCCGTCTCCAGCGTCCGCCAGTCTTCCCCTGGGGGGGGTTGAGCGGACAGGACCCCCGGAGACACCGGGAGCAGCAGGGCCGCTGCAAAGGCCCAGAGGAGCCGAGGTCGGATTCCCACCTTGTCAAATCGAGCCATTACCCTCACCCTATCGGGGGACACCATTCGCATTGGCACCGAAAGATGCAGACTAAAGAGAATCTCTGGTACCGAGTGGGGTACGCGCTAGAGACGGTCCGGACCCGGCTCCCCACACCGAAGGAGGGGGGCCAGGACACCACTCTTTCCGGTGAGGGGCCTCCGCCCCTTTCCAAAACATTCTCGGGCCTGACTCCCGAAGTCTCCAACAAGGTTCTGGATGCTCTTCTCACCGTAGGCGCCGGATCGATCCTGACCCGGGCTGTCTCTCTCTGGCCCAGCCGCCGGGGTCCGGGCCTGTTCCGGCTGTTCAGAGCCGGCGCCGCCGGAGCCGCCGCAGCTTTTTTGGCGGAGATGGTCCGACCGGCCCTCACTGGAAAGAAAGCCGAAACTCCGGTCGAGGAGGAGATCACCGACGTTCTCCTGGCAGGAGCTGGCCGGGGTCTCCTCTACGCCGCCCTGGTTGAGCCTAGGATCCCTGGTCATCCGGTTCTTCAGGGAGCTGTTTACGGTGGTCTCGAATACGCCCTTTCTCCTTGGGGCGGATTGAGCGAGCTGGCCGGATCCCATTCTCCCCAGGGTAAGATTCCGGCCCTCGGGGTTCTTCTGAAAGACCGGGGGGCCGACGAACAACTTGTGGAGCAGATCGCCTTCGGCGTGGCTCTGGCCTTGCTGTACACTCACTAGAAACCCTGGCCCGCAAGGGAGGATCGATTCGCCCGGACGGCCTACCCGCGAGTCGGTCACCACACCAACAGCGGAATCTCCCACCCCTGCCCCGACCCGGTCTCCCTGGGGTCATCCCGCACCATGTCGGGAGGGCACCTGGCAAGGCCTGAGGGCTCTCCCGGGGTCGTCGTTCCGAGCTGGGCCTCGGGGACGCCCAGGAGTTGAGTGCCCGCCTGGCCGACCCCGACCAGTCCACAAAACGCAGCGGTGCGGCTCTGAAGGGCCGGGTACACGTAGTAGCCGGAAACCGCGTCGAGGAGGTCGATGGAAACGTACCGGCTACCTGAGTCTCTCACCCGGGCGAGGAACCGATCCGGATCGGCCTCCAACGGCACCGAGTGGGCCTTCACCCCGCTCATCACGAAAAAGATCCGGGGTTTCCTGGTGGTGACCGATGCGCCGTCTGGGAGGCTTCGCCCGGCCCACTCGGCCAAGGCGAAATACTCCCCTAGAGCAACCGGAAGACACTCCCGTCCCCGGCCCGCCCGACTCAGCTCCCGACAATCTCCGGCGTCATCCGCCATCCGCCACCATTGATATCCGGCCGGGATGGCAAGCCCCACCAAGAACACCGCGACAAGGCCTTGGCGAGCCCTTTTCGAGAACGATACCAACAACCATCCCAGCGCCGTGCCACAATAGAAAAAGAGCAGAGGTAACAGGGGGAGGGCGAAGCGGTCCCCGGACCAGGCCTCGGGCCAGAGGAGAATCAGACCTAGGTAGAGGGGAAGGAAGAGCTCTGCGGGGCCCAGCTCCTCCCGCAGCGTTCTGATCCAGCCCACCAGGGCCACGAGAGCCAACCCGATCCCCACCAGGACCCTGGGAAACACCGGAACGTCATCGCCGATGATCCCCGCCGGAATGATG
The DNA here is from genome assembly GCA_013043565.1 of Gemmatimonadota bacterium. Lineage (GTDB taxonomy): Bacteria > Gemmatimonadota > Gemmatimonadetes > Longimicrobiales > Gaopeijiaceae > JABDNZ01. The sequence continues at coordinate 4,499 of JABDNZ010000056.1, forward strand.
GCAAGGAGATAGGCACTCAGATTCCCGCCGACGCGGTCCAGAAGGCCCCCGAGTCCAACCGTCCCCAATCCGGGTTGGTACGGATTGACGAGCCAAAACTCGGAAGCGTACTGGCTTCCCCCCAAACCCCTCCCTCTGAGCCACCATAGAAGCGCCGGCACACCAAAGAGGGCGGCGAACCCGAGAACCGCCTTCCACCTCCCGGTGACCGCGAGCCAGAGCACGGTGGCCACCACCAGGGGCAAGCCAGCCGATCGCGTGAAATAGGCCAACACCACCAGGACCATCCCAATCACCAGCCAGAGGTGGGCGGCTCGCCTCGCTCCCCCGGGGGCCTCGACGCCCGAACTCTTGGTCAGAGCCCAAAGGGCGGCCATTGTGACCGCCAGGAATGCAGGGTCCGATAAGATCCACTGGCTGTAGTAGACCACGCTCTCGGAGATCCCCAGGAGGAGAGCGACAAAAGCCCCGACAGCCAGCCCTTTCCGTTCCCTTGCCCAGAGGAAGGCGAAGGCCACCGCCAGGACCACGGAGAAGGCCGGAACCACCTTCAGTGCCCCCCAGCTTTTTGCGCCGGCTAGAATCGCTACCGCCAACAGGGCCGAAAAGACTGGTGGATACTTGATGTGGGCCGGTTCGGCCGGGTCCCAGAGCTCCTGGTAGGTACCGTCTTCCAGGATGGAGTGGGCCAACGTGACATAACCCGCGTTGTCCCCTCCGCCATGGGGTTGGGGCGTGAACACCAACGCAACGATGAAGCTCTGCAGGACGAGGAGCCCGGCCAGAACGAGGAGGGTTTTCCGGCTCACGGCCCGGCCCCCCGACGACCCGGGGTCCACGAACCCAGGACTCTCAGGCCCTGCGAGCCGGTGGCCTCCGGGACATTGGCCGGCACACCCGTCACGTGAGCCCACGCCAGAAGGGCAAAGGCAGCGGCTTCCCTCGCGTCGGGATCCATTCCCAGAGCCTCCCCGAATCGAAGGGGGATGGGGGACAGCTCCTCCTCGATGGCCCGGAAGAGGGCGGGATTCCGGGACCCACCGCCCATCAAGAACACCTCATCCACCCCCCTGGGAATGACCCACCTTCGATAAGCGTCTCCGATGGATCTAGCCGTGAGAGCCGTCAGCGTGGCCAGAACGTCCGGCCACCCCTGGCTTGGTCGGCCAGGTACGAGCTCAGACCCAAGATCGCGAGCGACCTCGGCCATCAGATCGTTGGCCATACTCGTCCCGAACAGCTCCCGCCCGGTGGAACGAGGGGGGGCTTGCCGAAAGAACGGGTGAGCCAGAACCCGCTGGACGACCCCCTCATGTACCTGGCCCTTGGCGGACAGCTCGCCGTCTTCATCGAACCTCTTTCTGCCATCCGTCGCCAACCCCGCCGCGGTATCAAGGAGTGCCACCCCGGGGCCGGTGTCGAACGCCAGGATGGGAGTGGCATCCCCAGCTCTGGGCAGCCAGGTGACATTGGCCATGCCCCCGAGGTTCTGGATCGCTCTGGGGCCTTCCGGGGAGGAAAAAAAGACCCGGTCCGCCCACGGGACCAGCGGAGCTCCATGTCCGCCTGCCGCCAGATCCCTGGACCGGAAATCGCTGACCACATCGATCCCTGTCCGTTCAGCCAGAGTGGCCGGACACCCCAACTGAAAAGAGCTACCTCGGGCGCCTGTTCGAGGGGGTTCGTGCCAGACCGTCTGGCCATGTGAACCCAACGCCGCGATCGAGTCGGAGGGAACACCGATTTCGGACAGGAATTCCAATGTCGCCTCGGCGAACCACTCACCCAAGGACGTGTGGAGGAGGGCAAGATCCCTGGAAGCCCCGGAGGCCATGGTCTCCTGAATCCGGGTCCTCCGATCGGGCGAATAAGGTTTGGTGCGGAAGGCCGACAACTCCCAGGTCGGGGGCTGGAGAAGACGAGGGTCCGGCGAGCTCTGGGGAGGGCTCGGATTCCCCACTTCCAGGAGAGCCAGATCGATCCCGTCCAGTGACGTCCCGGACATGATGCCAAGAACCTTCACGGGCCTCCCTCCAACACTTTGGCCACCTGACCTCCTGCCTTGTCCAACAAGCGGACCGCCTCCTGGGGGCCCACCTCCAGCCTTCCCATGACGATGGCGACCTTGACGCTCCCTCCCGCTTCCTCCAGGAAACGTTCGGCCGCGGCCCTCTCCACGCCCAGGGTCCCCATCAGGATCCTCTCACCCCGATCCTTCAGCTTTGCACATGTGACCTGGAGATCCACCATGAGATTCCCATAAACCTTCCCCATTCGAACCATGGCCCCGGTCGTGATCGTGTTGAGGACCATCTTGGTGGCTGTGCCCGCCTTCATACGGGTGGACCCCGTGATGACCTCCGGCCCCACGAGGGGAGCGATGACGACATCATGGGTTCTGGTCAATTCGTCGGCCGGGGGAGTGCAGAGAAGGATGCCTGTGGCCGCCCTGACGGATCGAGCCCGTTCCAATGCGCCATGGACAAACGGCGTCGTTCCGGAGGAGGCGACGCCGAAGACGAAATCCTTGTCGTTCACGCCGAGGGCGTCCAGGGCCCATCCGCCCTCTTCCGGCGAGTCCTCCGCGCCTTCCTGGGCCTCGACGAGGGCGGCGGGTCCGCCGGCGATGACCCCCTGCACCATCCCCGGATCGGTCCCGAAGGTTGGGGGCATCTCGGCGGCATCCAGAACCCCAAGGCGCCCCGAGGTCCCAGCCCCGACGTAAATCAGGCGCCCACCGTTCCTGAACGCCTCCACCGCCAGATCCATCGCCCGGGCGATGGCCTTCCGCTCCTTCCACACGGCTTCCGGGACCAACCGGTCTTCGGAGTTGATGAGGTCCACGATCTCCGAGGAGGAAAGGAGGTCGATCCTCGAGGATCTGGGGTTCGGCTGTTCCGTCAGACGTTTGTCCTGCATACTCAGGAAGCTATGGCCGAATTGGAACTTTTTCACCTGTCGACACCACAAGGGAACCTCGAGATGAGGTGGAGGTCGGGTCTTCCAAGGGGCTCGCTGAGGTCAACCGGAACCGTATGAACGAGCTGAAAACAGTCCTCCCCTACGTGCGACCCTACCACAAGGAAATCGCGGCGGGGCTCTTGATGGTGTTGATTTCCAACATCTTCACGATCGCGGGGCCTTATCTCATGAAGTTGGCACTGGACGGCCTCGGCGACCCGGACATCACGGCCGGGAGAATCGGTTCCTACGCCGGTTTGATCGTATTGGCGGCGGCATTTGGAGGTGCCGCGAAGTTCGGGATGCGGCAGATCATGAATGGGACCAGCCGCCGCATCGAATGTGACCTCAGGGACCACTTTTTCCAGCACCTTCTTCGGCTCGATGCTTCGTTCTTCGACAGCACTCGGACCGGAGACCTGATGAGCAGAGCCACGAATGACACCCTGGCGGTCCGGATGGCCACCGGTCCGGCAGTGATGTACTCGGTGAACACGCTCGTGAGCTTTGCCTTCTCCTTGTCTCTCATGATCTGGATCAGCCCCCGCCTTACCCTCCTTGCCCTCATCCCGATGTTGATCCTTCCCCCCATCGTCATCGGATTTGGTCGGGTTATCCACCAAAGGTACGAGAAGATCCAGGAGCAACTCTCAACCCTCTCCACCATGGTCCAGGAGAACCTCACGGGCCTCCGAATCGTTCGGGCCTATGTCCAGGAGGAGGAGCAAGAAGAGCAGTTCGACCTCCTCAACGCCGACTACATGGACCGAAACATGGGGCTGGTGAAGGCTTCCGGGCTCTTCTTCCCTCTTCTCATGCTCGTGGCGGGGATCGCCATGGTGGTGGTCCTCTGGTACGGGGGACTCCAGGTCATGGACGGCCGTATCACCGTCGGAGACTTCGTGGCCTTCACGTTCTACCTCGCCCTTCTCACCTGGCCGATGATTGCCCTCGGCTGGGTCGTAAACCTCTTCCAACGCGGCGCGGCATCGATGGGCAGGCTCAATCGCATCCTTTCCACCGAGCCCGAGGTGGGACCACCGAGCGCACCGTCTCCTGTCTTCGAACCGTCAGGGGAGGTGGAATTCCAGGACGTTGCTTTTTGGTACCCGAACACCGAGCGGGACGTGTTGTCCGAAGTGTCGTTCGTGGCGAAACCAGGAGAGACGGTGGCCATTGTCGGGCCCACCGGGTCGGGCAAGAGCAGTCTCGTCTCACTGATTACCCGAGTCTTCGACCCCACCGGGGGTCGGATTCTCCTTGACGGGACTCCCCTCGACCGGCTGGATCCCAAGGTCCTAAGGGGTTTCATCGGAATGGTGCCACAGGACACCTTCCTGTTCTCCGATACGATCAGGGCGAACATCGGATTGGGACTCGACGACGGAGACGACGACCGCATCCGCCAGGCGGCCGAGGTCGCTCAGATTCACGACACCATCCTGGATTTCCCCGACGGGTACTCGACCCAACTCGGGGAACGAGGCATCAACCTGTCCGGAGGCCAAAAACAAAGAACGGCCCTGGCCCGGGCCCTGGCCCGAAAGCCTCTGATCCTCATCCTGGACGACGCCCTGAGCGCCGTGGACACCCATACTGAGGCCAAGATCCTCCGCGATCTAAAGACCGTACTGGCCGATCGCACCTCGTTCATCATCAGCCACCGGGTGTCGGCGGTCATGGCCGCCGACCAGATCCTGGTTTTGGATGAGGGTCGAATCGTGGAGAGGGGCACCCACGAAACCCTCCTGGGTCGAGGCGGGACCTATGCTACCCTGCTCCGGAGGCAGCTGTTGGAACAGGAGCTGGAGGAAGAGGAGGCGGCCGTCTCCTGAGCGGGGATTCCGGTCAGATCCGGTTCAGTATGAATTCTGGAGTGAAGCGGCTGAGATAACCGGTCAGGGCCCCGAACGTCCCAGTCACCAGGAACAACCCGAGGAGGACAAGAAGGAGCCCCGAAATCAGCTGGACCGCCGGGAGGAACCGCCGGAACCGGGAAAAGGTCCGGAGGAACAAATCCAGGGCCAGGGCGGACAGGAGGAAGGGTACGGCCATGCCTAGGGAGTAGACGAAGAGGAGGCCCACGCCCGACCAGAACTGATCCTGGGAAGCGGCAAAGGTCAGGATTGCGCCCAACACCGGCCCGATACAGGGTGTCCATCCGGCTCCGAACGCCGCACCCACGCCCATCGTCCCGAGGTATCCGGCGGGCTTGTCATGAAGGTGGACCCTCCGCTCCCTCATGAGAGGCGTCAGGCGAAACGCTCCAGCCAGGTGGAGTCCCAAGATGATGATGACGACCCCTCCCACCCTGGCGATCCACTCCTCGTACAAGCGCAGGAACTGGCCGAGAAACGAAGCCGAAGCCCCAAGGACGAGGAAGATCCCCGTGAATCCGGCAACAAAAAGGAGGGAGTGAACCATGGTGGCCCGGCGGTCCACCCCGTCCTGGAG